>CAYTJI010000065.1:0-8015 GCA_964438065.1 uncultured Desulfobacteraceae bacterium
CCACCCAGTTCCACCCGGAAAAAAGCGGGGACGCCGGGCTGCAGATCCTGAAAAACTTCCTGAACCCGGCCGGCGGAAAACGGGTACAGGAAGCCGCCACGGACACGACCCGTCTTGCCAAACGGATCATCGCCTGCCTGGATGTCCGGACAAACGATGCAGGCGATCTGGTGGTAACCAAGGGCGACCAGTACGATGTCCGGGAAAAGGGCAATGTCCGCAATCTGGGCAAGCCCGTTGAGCTGGCCACCCGGTACTACAGGGAAGGCGCCGATGAAATTACCTTCCTCAATATCACGGGGTTCAGGGACTTCCCCCTGGAAGACATGCCCATGATGGCGGTGCTCAAAGAGACCTCGAAAAACGTCTTCGTCCCCCTCACCATCGGGGGCGGCATCCGGGACTACACGGACAGGAACGGCAGGGTGTACAGCGCCCTGGAAGTGGCGGACGGCTATTTCCGGTCGGGCGCGGACAAGATCTCCATTGGAAGCGATGCGGTGGCGATTGTCGAGACCTGCCTGCGCACCGGCGAAAGATCGGGCTCAAGCGCCATCGAGCGGATATCGTCGGTTTACGGGAACCAGGCCGTGGTCATCTCCATTGACCCGAGGCGGGTCTATGTGACGTCACCGGACGAGGTGGATCACCCCGTCATCGAGACGAAGACGCCCGGGCCCCGCGGGGAACATTACTGCTGGTACCAGTGCACGGTCAAGGGCGGACGGGAAGGCCGGGATCTGGACGCCGTGACCCTGGCCCGCGTCTGCGAACAACTGGGCGCCGGCGAAATCCTGCTCAACTGCATTGACCGGGACGGGACCAACTCGGGGTTTGACATCGAGCTCATCAACGCCGTGAGGGAGGCCGTGTCCATTCCGGTCATCGCCTCGAGCGGCGCCGGCCGTGTGGAACACTTTCACGAGGTGTTCACGAAAACCCGGGCCGAAGCCGCACTCGCCGCTGGGATCTTTCACCGAAAGGAAGTCCTGATAAAAGACGTGAAGGCGTATCTGCAGGGAAAGGTGGAGATCCGGCCATAGCCTCGACGGCCGTCACGCGTATCGCGTAAATTTCTGTTGACGGAGCCGGATTTTCCGGGTATGAATTTCGCCTGACGGCTGAACCACGGAAACCCGTTTACAGCCGCAAATCAGAAAAAATCCATCTTTAGAAGGTCTTATTTGCCAATCCGGAAAAAATAAAATTTGAGGGCTTCGTACTGAGGCAGAACAGCAAGATGCATGAACTTGCGAGAAGTCATTAATCAGACGGCACAGTAAAAAGCGCCAAGATCAAGGCACGCAAATCTCTAGGAATCCCCGCAAGCGGGAACTGACTAAAGATGCAGCCCAACGCAGAGATCGGATTTTTTACGAAGCCGTCATCTTTCAGGAGTTATGTAATAGGCGAAAGCCACCCAGACTCGTCGGGGTGGCTTTTTTATTTCGTTTCCATCCATAAATGGCCTTTTTGCGCAATCCCTGCGTCAATCTGCGGGATCACTTGTGCGACGTACCAGATGTACGCCTCCGCATAATCACTTGATTTCCTTGGCCTTGCGCGAAAATTCGCATTTCTGGATCGGAAACTCATCAGTGCCCGAATTTCATTTATGGATGGGCACTATTTCGGGGACGTTGCTCCCCTGAGACAACGCGGTTGGAAACTCTTCTGGTCATAGACAATTACGATTCCTTCACCTTCAACCTGGTGCAGATGTTCATGCGCTATGACCTTGCCATCGAGGTCCGCCGCAGCGACCGGATATCCCTGGATGACGTGGCGGCGCTGGACCCGCAGTACATCCTGATCAGTCCCGGGCCCCGGGACCCCGCGCACGCGGGCATCTCCCGGGAACTCATCCGGGCGTTCTGTGATCGGGTCCCCATCCTCGGCGTGTGCCTGGGCATGCAGTGCATGAACGAGGTCTTCGGCGGTGCCACAGTGCGCGCACCGGTGCCGCGGCACGGGAAGACAAGTCAAATTATTCATGATGGCGCGGGGGTCTTTAAGGGCGTGCCCTCCCCTTTCACCGCTGCCCGTTACCATTCGCTGATGGTCCGGACAGCCGGAAACACCCTCGTGGAAACCGCCCGCAGCGATGACGGCGTGATCATGGGGCTGTCACACCCGGAATTTCCCCTGCACGGGGTGCAGTTCCACCCGGAGAGTTTTCTCACGAAGCACGGAAGGCGGATTATAGAGAATTTTCTCGAACTGGGATCTTTTCATGGGCCGTTCACGCATGGATGACATTCAAGCGCTCGCAGGCACACCTGCCGGCATTTACACGGAAGAAATCGCGCTGGAAGAGCCTTTCATCGACTTCTGCGCCCGGTTTTCATCCATGCCCGGCACCGTGGTCCTCATGAGCGGGGGAGACCTGGATTGCGCCAGGCACCACATCCTGGCCGCCAGGCCGTGGCTTTCGTTCAGGGGTCGCGGCCGCGATATGACCATACGCGCCGGCGACCGGGTTCTGCGGTTCGAAGCCGACCCGTTCGACACGCTCGGCATGCTGGTGAATACCTTCCGTGTGGACCGGTGCCATCTTCCCGCCGATCCCCCCGTGCCCGTTGCGTCGGGGCTGTTCGGATACCTGTCCTACGACCTGAAAGACCACCTGGAAACACTGCCGCGCACCGCCATCGACGACCTGTGTCTGCCGGACATCTGTCTGTTCGCTCCATCCGTGGTCGTGGTTCAGGAAAAACGCAGCCGGGCCACACGCCTCTATATCCGGGAACGTACCCTGCCGGGCCGGGCATCCCTGGAAGAAGACCTTGAGGCGTTCAAGTCGATTGCCGCGACCGGCACGCGTGAAAAGGCCCGGTTTTCCGGAGACGCCGGTGGATTCCGGTCCAATTTTGATCGGGTGGAATACATGGCTTCCGTAAAGAAAATCAGGGAATACATCGCCTCCGGGCACGTGTACCAGGTAAACCTGTCCCAACGCTTCGAGATGGGTTTCGGCGGCGACCCTTTCCATCTGTTCCGGGACCTTTACGCAAGAAACCCCGCCCCTTTTTTCGCGTTTATCCGGGCCGGAGACCACCAGATCGTGTCCACATCCCCGGAGCGGTTCATTCAAAGAAGCGGAAACCGGGTGGAAACCCGCCCGATCAAAGGGACCCGGCCCAGGGGGAAAACCGCGGAAGAGGACCGGAGGCTCCGGCGCGAACTCGCGGAAAGCCCGAAAGACGATGCCGAGCTTTCCATGATTGTCGATCTTCTTCGAAACGACCTGGGAAAGGTGTGCCGGGGCGGTTCCGTGCGCGTGGCCCGGCACAAACGGCTGGAGGCGTATCAGAATGTGTATCATCTGGTATCGGTCGTGGAAGGCGAACTGGATGAAAAATTCGACTCGGTCGATTTCATCCGGGCCACGTTTCCGGGAGGATCCATCACGGGGTGCCCGAAAATCCGGTCCATGGAAATCATCGACGAGATCGAACCCCACAGACGCCACATCTACACGGGGTCCATCGGGTACATCAGTTTTCACGACACCATGGACCTGTCCATCGCCATCCGCACGGCCACGGTCGTGAACAACCGGATCCTCTTTTCCGCGGGCGGAGGGATCGTGTTCGACTCGGATCCGGAAGATGAATATGACGAAACCCTTCACAAAGGACGGACACTCATGGAAGTCTTTCAGGGGACCGCAACACAGCCGCTCCCGGAGCTCCACGCGTGGGTAAACGGGCGCATCCGGCCCCAATCCCGGGTAACGATCCCGGTCACAGACCCGGGGCTGCAATACGGCTACGGATTTTTCGAAACGATCCGGGTGGACCGGGGAAAGCCGAAATTTCTGAAAGCGCACATTGACAGGTTCAACCGGGCCTGGCAGGACCTGTTTTTTCAGGAACCGCCGGATCTGGGCTGGAATGAGATTATCACTCAGGTCATCCGGAAAAACGGCCTTCAGGATCGCGTCGCGGCGGTAAAGATCCTTGCGACAAAAGGGGACGTGGACGCGGCTCCGTTTCGCAACACGCTCATTGTCACCTGCCGCCCGTACACGCATCGCCTGACCGGGAAAAAAGAGCCCGGCCTGCACCTGATCACCTACCCGGAACCCCGCCAGACGCCGCTGGCGGATTACAAGACACTCAACTACCTGTTCTACTTTCTGGCCGGCCGATGGGCCGCGGCCCGGGGGGCGGACGAGGCCCTGATCCTGAATCCGGATGGAAGTGCATCCGAAACCAACACGGGAAACATCATCCTGGTCCGGGACAAAACGGCTGTTATCCCGGTTTCGGCGCACGTGCTGCCCGGGACCATGGAAAGGCCCGTGCTCCACTGGCTGGCGGAAAATGGCTTTGCGATTGAAAAACGGCCGGTATTCGAAGAAGACCTTCTCCGCGCGGACCAGGTGTTCATCACCAACGCGCTCATGGGAGTGGTACCGGCGCTCAGCCTGGACGGGAAAAGGCTTTCATTGCCTTCTGATTTGTGGCAGGAGATCAATGCCGCGGTTCAAGACCTTTGAAAAGCGACCACTTTTGCGCCAACTCGGCGCCTGTCAGGCGTCCGGAAAAGACTGAGCGCGCGGGTTGCACGTCTGTGCTGCCGCGTCACCCCTGCACGGGTCACGCCCCGGAAACAAAATCCCTGAGAATTTTGTAGTCTCTTCTGGATATCTTGCTGTACCGAACGCCCATTCCCGGCGGATTCTGCGGCTGGCGCTCGTCCCTCTTCCGCGTCCAGGCCACCTCACATTTGATCTGCAGGGGTTCCGCACCGCCGGGAAGCTGCATCTTCACAAAAAATTCCTGGCCCTTTTTCAGCAGATGTTCCGTGACGATAAAACACCCTTTGGTATTCACATCCACCGTGTGTGCGCGAAAGGTCTTTTCCCCATCCGAAAATACCAGGGGCAGGGCTTTCTGCTTTCTCGGCTCCGGCCGGGCAACAATCTCAGTGAAACGGTCGAGAATCTTTCCGGCCCGCAGCGTCATGACCTCCAGGATTCCCCGCAGTTGCAAGGATAACTGGTTGAACTCCCGGTCCAGGAATTCACGGTCGATCAGGCCCAGGGTCGTAATACCCACGGACCGGACCGTCGTTATCCGTTTTGACCTCGAGATGTATTCCACAACACCGAAGACATCTCCGGACTGAAGGATCTCGATGATGTACTTGCGGCCCCGGATCGTTCTGGAGATCTCCACAAGACCGGACAGGATCACATACACCCAGTCTCCCGAGCTGCCCTCTTCATAGATCACCTGTCCGTAGTGGTAGGTCTCTTCAGCGGATACGATATAAACCGGTTTATTTTTCATGATATCAGAAAACCATTGCAATCCGGGAAAATCATCCCGCGGCCGCCCCGTGGGCGTCGTACCGTCATCCGTTCCGGTCAACGGCTCCAATTAATCCAAAATCGCAAACATTTCCCGGCTGTGTTTAATCGTCTCCCGCGCGTCCCGGACCATCCCCTCCAGTGCCTCCGCGTTCAAACCGGGAAAAAGGCTCCTCAAGAATGTCCAGTGCGACGTCGTCAGCTCGGTGGGGACCACCGTGAATTCCTCCGTTGTCTCTGCGCGAGCGGTCGCTTCGTGAAACAGATAGTCGGCAAGCCCGATAATGGCGGCCAGTTGCGGGTGGGTCGGAGCGGCAAAAGGCTGATGATGAAAGGCAATCGCGTGAATTATGGGTTCGGGAAGATTCCAGTTGGCGGCAAGAAATTCACCGATCATCGCGTGATTCAGGCCGAACCGCTCTTCTTCCAGCTCGAACAGGGGAAGCTCATGCTTTGTGGCTTCCTTGTGCGCCTGACCGTAGGACTCGGGAAAGAGGTCGATCAGGATAATTTTCCCCAGGTCGTGCAACAGGCCCGCGGTGAACACCCCCAGCTTCCGGAACTCCGGGAACTGTTTGCACAGTTTCTCGGCGATCAGGCCGGTACACATGGAATGCCGCCACAGCGTCTTCGGCGAGTAGGCGCCCTTCAGATGGGCCGCATCAAAGAGCTTTGCCGTGGACAGGCCAAAGGAGATAGCGACGACTTCCCCGGTACCCAGAAGAACGACCGCCTGCTTGACCGTGGCGATCTTCTGGGCAAAACCGTAAAATGCGGAGTTGACGATCTTGAGGAGTTTGGAAGTCAGCGACGGGTCGTTCATGATGACTTCCGTCAGATCCGATGCGGACGCATCCGGATTTGAGGCAATCATCAGCACATGGTTTGCAACGGACGGCAAGGTCGGCAGTTCATTGGTCCGGTTGAGCGTGGACAGGATCCTCTCCTGGTTTTTCCCCCGGGTGTCGAGGGATTCTTCAAGCTCCATGTAATACTGAAGCGTCTCAAAATCCTTTTCAGCGATCCTGTCCGGGGCAGGGCTTGACTGCGACTCCACGGCCTCTTCCAGGATGGGCACCAGCGGGGAGTCAAACGGCAGCCTGTCCAGGAATTCTCTCTGCTTTTCCCGGGGAAGCCGACTCAACCCCACAAGCAGAACCTGCGGGTCCATGTCCAGCAGTCTTCTGAAGATCTTTCCCCGGGCCTCGGAAAAACAGACCTGGATGGGCGTCAGCGTACCCGCCTGCCTTGACAGCACGTAAGGCGTTTCCGGCATTGCCTCCCCGGCATCCCGGGATGTCTCTGTGCCTTCATCCCTTTCTTTTTCCATTTCCGCCGCCTTTTGTCTGTGGCTCTTCACACGGATTCGGGTCTCTTTTCAAGGTCCGCTTCACTGACAACGCGCGACTTGCCCGCAGCCTTGGCCGCGTAAAGCGCCCGGTCCGCCCGGTCCGTCACCGTGCTTACCGTGTCTCCTTTGCGGTATGTGCTGACACCGATACTCACGGTAAAGGAAAGTTCCCGCGCATCTTCAGCGTCATTGACCGCGTAGCGGGTCGTAGCCAGGGCCTTTGAGAGCCGTCCGGCCTTCTTGACGGCATTCTTCAGTGAAGCCCCCTCCATAACAATCGCGAACTCGTCGCCGCCGAAGCGCGCGATATAATCATTTTTGCGGACGATTTCTCTGCACTTTTCGACCAGGGCCAGGATAACCCGGTCGCCCACCAGATGCCCGAACGAATCGTTGATGGTCTTGAAATCGTCGATATCCAGAAAAATCAGGGAAAACCGCGCGTCTGCAACCCGATTCCGGCCCTCGAGTTCCTTCATGTACCGGTCAAAGGCCAACCGGTTATGAACCCCGGTCAACCCGTCGGTACGGGATTCCGTGACCGCCCTTGCCAGTTCCCGGTTCAGGGTGTCCACCTTCCGGGAAAGCATTTTCAGGTACTTGCGGTCTTTCGCCTGTTTTTCCCTGACGGTCTTCCGGACCCGGGCGACCTCCTGTTTCAAAGTGCTCTTGATCTTCCGGATATCATCGAGCAGCGTGATCCGCTCGATTTTTTCGCTCTGCTCATAGATTTTCTGATTGAAAATCCGGTTGTCCGCATCTACAGTGACCATTGCCTTTGTCAGCAGGTCGATAATGTCCTTCAACTCCCGCTCCCTGTCGTTCAGATACTCCTTTAACCGATCGATGTAAGCCTGGATCGTGTCCGTTGCTTTTTCAAGGGCGGCACGTGATTTTCGCGGGGTGTCAGCCGACAGTATTTTTCCGCTCAGTCCGTCAATCCGTTTTTTGTATCGGTCTGCATGGATCTCTTTCAGGTCCAGGGAGAACTGCTTGATAAAAACTAGTAATGTGCCGATAACAGTATGGAAAAACTGCAACCGCCTTTCGCGTTCATCAATTTGCGGAAGGCCCCCTTTTTTAACGGAATCGGAATGATCCATACGGATTCTGACGCTGTTCATACGACCCGGGGATTGAAGTCGGGCGTTTTTTAAAAGTGTCAACGCAACCGGGCCCGGGGCCGGGTCACCCCGGAGGCCGGAAAAATGAAGCAGGTTTCGGACGCAAACGCACTGCACCCTGAGACCTTTGAAAAATGACCGATTTTGCACCAACTCGGCGTCAGACTCAAATTATAATCCTCGAAATATTCTATATATTCCTGCGGTTATAATTTTCGCC
>CAYTJI010000066.1:0-7969 GCA_964438065.1 uncultured Desulfobacteraceae bacterium
AGTGAGGCTTTACGCGGTACTGGGCGGGGGCGGTGAATCAAATATTCGGAACGCCCTTGACAAACTGGATTAACTATATATCGGAGTTTAGCTCTACTCTATTCCCCATAGGATTGTCCCTCTATGCCCTCAATGGGGGTGCTGACCGCTTTTGTTCATCCCGGAGAAGCTCAAAACGGTCCTGAAACTGACCTCTGTCAGTTGCTCGAGATCGCCTGCCCGCAGCCGATAGATCCTGCTGTCACCAACATGTATGATGTGTGCCGTCCGTTCACACAGCAGGAGCACGGAAAGCGTGGTGCCCATATACCTGTATTTTTTCACTCGTGCCGACAAGGCGGATATTTTCTCATGGATACCCAGAACCACATTTTCCGGAGTAACGAAACTCCGGCATCTCATGATCTGCCGGGCGTTTCATTCGGCCATAATCACCCGGTTCCGACCGGATCTCTTTGCCTTATACAGCGCCGTATCCGCCAGTTTGAGGACTTTTTCGGGTGTTGGATTATTCCTGTCAGGACACGCGATCCCAACGCTGATGGTCACTTGAGCGGTTGAGCGTGGTTTCGCTCTCTTTTTCTTTCTTTTCGTCTCCAAAGACGATTTTTTCGCCTTCCGGGTCCGGATATGGAATTTCTTCTCCGCCAACCTGCGACGCGTCTTGTCAGCAGCGTCAAAAGCGTCTTTCACGCTCGTGTTCTCGAACACCACGCAAAACTCCTCCCCGCCATATCGATAGGCCTTTCCGCCCTGGATCTTTTCTATCACCGAAGCCACGAATCTGAGGACATTGTCTCCTTCATCATGACCGTACATGTCGTTGAATTTCTTGAAGTGATCAATATCAATCATAGCCAGACAATAAATTCCGTCAATTGCAGCGAGACATTCATCAAGAGCCCTGCGATTCGGGATGTCGGTCAACTCGTCTATGTAAACGCGCTGCCAGTACATTCGGATAATTGCGTGCAGGAGGATGAGGCAAACCGCTGAAAAGGCGATTACCGTATAGGCCCCGAGACTTCGTTTCGGACCATGAGCCAGACCGATGTGGGCCACGGTAAAAAAAGGTATCATGGATATGATGGTCGCCCCCATAAACCCCCTGATCTTTCTGTCCGTGTTTCTGAAAAAGGAAAGCAATAAAGCAAAAACCGCAACCACGGAAAGCTGTGGGATTTTAATTGCACGGCCCCACGGCACAGGGTCCCAGGATGCGAACCGGTGAAAGCCTGCAGGAGAAATCATAAACCAGCCACACATAACCGCTATGGGACTCAAGACCAGAGTCGCCCTCAACAAACTCTGTTTTGACAGAAAACGGGCATCTCTGGTCATAAACACGAGCAGGAGGGAAACGGGCAGGGCAAAACAGAGAATCTGCCGCAATCTGATCGTCCCTATTCCCGTCCGGACCAGCAGTTCCGTATGTAGGAACGTATAGTAAACAGCGATCATAAGAGAAGCGACCATCAGCACCCTGGACTGATTCAACCGCCACCCCAAAAACCCGATCAGTATAAAACCCAGATAGACGGGAATCGTAAAGGTCTTTTCAATCGGATCAATAGGGATGAAATCAAAACCAGACACATGGAGGAGATAAATCCCCAGAGGCACAAGGCTGATCAGGATATGCACAAATGCTGTTTTAACCATGTTCTGCAACTTTCAAATCACCTTCACGTTAGTTTCCATCCATAAATGACCTTTTTGAAAATTCGCATTTCCGGGCCGGAAACTCACCCGTGCCTGAATTTCATTTATGGATGGGTACTCTTTAACAAAATGAGGGCCTTCCCCTCCGGATTTCAACGGGTAAGCATGATGGGAAATCAGGTTTTCTCTACAATGTCAGTGGAGGTTGGACCCATAGCAACGCATGGAACAGACGGCACCGCACACTGAAAAAACGCCGCATTCGAGGCAGGATTTCAACACTGGCTCTGTTAACCTGACCGAAGGCCTGTCCCGGAGGATCACGGGGTTCCGAACGGAAAACATCCTGAAAGGAAAATACCCGAATATATACGGATTTGGAAAAGAATCAAGGTCAAAAGGTCAAAGGCTGCCATTTCCCGGGAATGGCGAGACAGAATGTTTTCCCCGGGCGAATGTCTAGAACAGCTTTTTCTGAAAAGGCCCGCATGCCTCGTTCATCTCAAGTCCGAAATGGAGATACGCTCTTCGGGTAGCGACTCTGCCCTGAGGTGTCCGTTTTATATATCCCTGTTGAATCAGAAAAGGTTCATAGACGTCTTCCAGGGTATCTTTCTCTTCGCTGACAGCCGCGGACAGGCTGCTCAAACCAATGGGACCGCCGTCAAATTTTTCTATAATCGTCGTCAGGATATGCCGGTCCATTCTGTCCAGGCCTTCTTCATCCACTTCCAGCATGCTCAGGGCATGGCTGGCAACTTCCCGGGTAATAACCCCGTCCGCCTTCACCTCAGCAAAATCCCGGACCCTTCTGAGAAGTCTGTTCGCCACCCTCGGAGTGCCTCTTGAACGCCTGGCGATCTCAAAAGCGCCATCTTCTTTGATGGGTATGTCCAGCAGCCGCGCGGATCTTTGAACGATCATTTTCAGATCCTCCGGCCGGTAAAATTCAAGTCGCAGCACCACGCCGAAACGGTCTCTCAGCGGCGGTGTCAAAAGACCGGCCCGCGTTGTAGCCCCGGTCAGCGTGAACGGCGGCAGAGGGATTTTCATGGTCCGGGCAGACGGCCCCTGCCCGATGATGATGTCCAACTCGAAATCTTCCATAGCCGGATAAAGAATCTCTTCGACCACATGATTCAGACGATGGATCTCATCAATGAAAAGGACATCCCTGGGTTCCAGACTGGTCAATATGGCGGCCAGGTCCCCTGCCTTTTCGATGACCGGGCCTGAGGTACTCTTGATCTTGACGCCCAGTTCGTTGGCAATGATATGGGCAAGAGAGGTCTTGCCCAGTCCGGGGCTGCCGTGAAACAAGACGTGATCCAGCGCTTCGGATCGCGCCCTCGCCGCTTCAATAAAGACCGCAAGGTTTTTCTTCATTTCCTGCTGGCCCACGTATTCCTCCAGGGTATCGGGCCTCAGACTGATCTCTGCGGGGACTTCGTCCATCTGGAGTTGAGGGTCTATAATTCTTTTATCCATGTGCGGAAATCTCTTATTTTTTTACGCACAACAAGGTAGTGTCCATCCATCGTGAATTTAACGGGACAGGCAGGCATCTGGTTGATATTCCGAGGATTATTTTTTCGCCCAACGCGGATATTGGGCAAAAGGGCCGTTTATGGATGGACACAAGGTAACCTCTCGACAATTCCGGATCAGGCCAGGATTCTCAGGGCCTCCCGGATGAGGCTTTCAAGCGTAATCTGCTCAAGAGACAATCGTGCTTTTTCGAGGGCCGGTTTTGCCGTCTTGGCTGTATAACCGAGGTTAAGCAGTGCGGACAAGGCATCGTCAATCAGGCGCTTATCCTCTCCTTCAGGGATGGGTGGCAGGCTCTCTTTTTGCCGGCCCAGAACTTTCAGGGCGCGATCCTTCAGTTCCAGGGCAATCCGCTCAGCCGTCTTTTTACCGACTCCGGGTATCGCTTGCAGACGAATGCTGTCTCCGCCGGCAATGGCCTCAAGCAACTCCCGCGGACCCATGCCTGACAGAATATTCACGGCCAGCTTGGGTCCGATACCTGAGACGGAAAACAGCATCATGAAAATGTCCTTTTCAAGGCTCGTGTGAAATCCGTAAAGGGCGAGAGTATCTTCCCTGACATGGGTGTAGATATGCAGGCCTGCCTGGCCGGATTCATCCGGGAGCGTGTAAAAGGTCGACAGCGGGATAAAGACCTCATAACCGATGCCGTTCGCGTCAATTATAACCGATTGGGTTGTTTTCCTGAATACGGAACCCTTGATATAGGCTATCATCTAGAACACATGACTACTCAGTTTGATATTTTTCGCGCATAAGACCGGCCGGAATGTTCAAACCTGACCCAGTTCAAATGGCAGATGGCCGCTGCCAGGGCATCCGAAGGATCCAGATCAAGAGGACCCCGAAGTTTCAGAATAACTTTGACCATGGAACGAACCTGCTCCTTGCTGGCCCTCCCATAGCCTGCGATTGATTTCTTGATTTCAAGAGGCGTGTATTCAAAAATCTGCAGGCCGCATTGAACTGCGGCAATCAGGACAGCGCCCCTGGCATGACCCAGCTTCAAGGAACTCTGCACGTTCTTGGCATAGAACATGTCTTCTATGGCCATCTCCGCCGGGTGGTATTCATCCATGATCTTCGTCATGGACTGGAATATGTGATGGATTCTCTCATAGAAAGGGATTTTACCGGACGAACGGATCTGACCGGAACAGACATGGAATAATTCGTTATCTTTTTTCTCGACAATACCATACCCAGTAACCCTTGAGCCGGGATCCACGCCCAGCACAATCATCAGCCTAAAGCCTCCATCACCTCGTCAGAGATATCAAAATTTGCATAAACATGGCTCACATCGTCCACATCCTCGAGTGCCTGCATCAGATTCAGAATCTGTTGAGCCTTTTTGCCTTCTACTTCCACCGTCGTCTGGGGGATCATGGTTATTTCCGCCAGGGTAAAGGGGACGCCCGCATCCTCAACAGCCTTTCTGACCGTTTCAAAATCAGCAGGATTCGTAATAATATTAAACTCTGTTTCTTCTTCCCTGACGTCCTCGGCACCGGACTCCAGGGCCAGATCGAGAAGCGTTTCCTCCTCCACATTCTCTTTCTCGATGACAATCAGCCCTTTCTTCTCAAACATATAGGCGACACATCCCGGTTCTCCGAGGCTTCCGCCATAGCGCTCAAAAAGGTGTTTAATGTCCGCCACTGTCCTGTTCTTGTTATCCGTGAGGCAGTCCACCAGGACCGCTACGCCACCCGGACCGTAGCCCTCATAATTGGCTTCTTCGTAGGATACACCTTCCAGTTCACCGGTTCCCTTTTTGATAGCCCGTTCAATATTTTCTTTGGGCATGTTTTCCGCTTTTGCGACCGATATGGCCGCGCGTAACCGGGGATTGCCGTTGGGATCTCCGCCTCCCATGCGGGCGGCCACCGTTATTTCACGGATAAGCTTTGTAAATATCTTGCCCCGCTTCGCATCTGCAGCGCCTTTCTTGTGCTTGATTGAGCTCCATTTATTATGACCAGACATCTCTCCCTCCTGAGGGTCGTGGTGAGACCTTTAAATGCTGAATCGTTTCCCCGGAATAACCCGGGCACCGGATATTATTTCCCCGTGAACCCAAGGCCGAGAACATACACCTCCCTGCTTCTCTTACGCGTTGCCTTGGTCCTGTACATCCTGACCCGACTGAAATAGTTTGAAAGTTCAGACCTGAAGGCACTGAGATCCTCTCCCTCAAACACCTTGCACAAAAAATTCCCTTCTTTTCTGAGGACCGCAATGGCAATTTTTTCCGCCGTGACCGCCAGATCCATGGACTGACAGGCATCGGTCACGCTTATGCCTGTGGTCTTCGGCGCCAAATCACTCATGACCACATCCATTCGCCCGAATCTTTCAGCCAGTCTTTCTGTTTCCAGCGAAAAAACATCCGCCCGGATAAACCCGAAATTCGGCAACCGAACCCGTTCCGGTGGTGTCACATCCACCCCGATGACTTCGCCACCCGGGCCGACCTTTCCAATCCCGTACTGTGACCACGAACCCGGATAACAGCCAAGATCCAGAATCCGGTCACCCATGTGAATTAAATGGAATTTCCGGTCAAGCTCCTGAAGCTTGTACACGGACCGGGCAAGCCATTTTTCTTTCCGGGCCCGGCGTGTATAATGGTCATCCCACCTTTTCCCCTTCATTTTGTACCTTTTATCATAGATATATGCCCTTTGCAAAAAAAATGTATTATAATAAACAACCCGAATGAACCCACGGGGGAAAAACCGCAGAGGAGTAATCATGATATGGAAAAAGTGATCATAGACGATGTTGAAATCCAACTCGGGGGACCCGACGAGGCCCCTCTCACCTGGGTCGGCCAGGAGGAACTGGTGACACAGATCATGGCGGCGTGGCTGGTGATCGGGGATGACGACCTGCCCTTGTGTCCCAGACTTGTGGGAAACCCCGGTGTCGGAAAAACAACCCTGGCCTATCATGCTGGAAGACGTCTGAACAAACCGGTTTATCTCTTCCAGGCCACCATGGACACCAGGCCGGAAGATCTGATCATCACTCCGGTGATATCGGACGCAGGGAAGATCAAATACATAGCCAGTGCCATTGTCTCGGCCATGATCAAGGGGGGTGTGGCTGTTATTGATGAAGGAAACCGGATGAGTGAAAAAAGCTGGGCCTCGCTTGCCCCGCTCATGGACAGCAGGCGATATGTGGAATCCATCGTTGCGGGAATAAAAATCAAGGCACACCCGGATTTCCGGCTATGTACCACCATGAATGATGATGCCAGTACTTTCGAACTGCCGGAATATATCCACTCCAGGCTTCAGCCCCAGATACACATCGATTTTCCTGAAAGAGACGAAGAGCTTCTGATACTGAAAAACAACCTTCCATTTGCTGAAGATGAAATCCTCGAATACGTTGTGGATTTTCTCCAGGCCGCCCATGATGCGAATGAACGCTATTCGGTGAGAGACGGCATCAACATCGCCCGGTATGCACTCAAACGTGTGGTGGCAGACGATGTGCGCCTGTCTCCGAATCACCGGAAAGGCCGGATAGTGGATTACCTGAAGCAATCCGCATCCATGATCCTGGATGCCAATGCCTCGAAATATTTTACGGAAATTATCGTTTAAGATGGACCTGAAGGATAATATCGGTTGGCGGAACATCCGTATCGTTCCTGTTATCCACAACCGGATGGAATTTGCCATTGAAGTCAGAAGACAGTTTGACGAATTCAAACCGGATATTGTGGCGGTGGAATATCCCGACACCCTGAAATCCAGAGTCCTCCAGGGCGTCCGGAGACTCCCTTATCTATCGGTGGTCTATTACGAAGAAAGAGACGGCACACTCGTTTATCTGCTTCTTGAACCCACGGATGGAGTCGTGGAAGCGATCAGGCTGGCCCTGTCCGGGGATATCCCTGTTTACTTTGTGGATCGGGATACGGAAGGCTACCCTTTTGATCTTTCGCCCATGCCTGATCCCTATGCTGTCAAGCGGATCGGTCACTTCGCATACTGCCGGAACTATCTTCAGATTCATGCAGAAGATCCTTCCAACCCTCAAGACTTGCTTCGGGAAAAAACAATGGTGTATCACCTCCGGCGTTTGAGCGGAAAAGGGGGAAAAATTCTGTTCGTAGGAGGGCTGGCTCATGTCCCGGGTGTTCTGAACCTCCTCGATCATCCCCAACCCCAAGTCATGGGACGGAGAAAACGCGCAGGTGTCGGCCTGGCCCATCTTCACCAGGAGTCGAGCCGGGAAATCATGACCGAAACGCCTTACATCGCTGCGGCCTATGAACGTGCCAGAACAGACGGGACCTGGCCGAAACTGGACAGGCTCAGGCTGAATCACGAACTGATCCAGGCGGCCAGAGACAGTCACCGCAGGCACAGCAAGGAAATTCTGTCACATACTCAAATTCGTATCATGAACAAATTTTCCAGAAACTACGCCCTGCTTACCGGCCACCTGGTTCCCAGTTTTTATCAGATGATTGTTGCGGCCAGAGGGGTCGCGGATGACAATTTCGCTTATGAATTGTGGGAGAAAGGCAGTGATTATCCCTGGCAGTCCGAATCCCCGGGGCTGCCGGTACTGCGTCTGACCGGGGAAGATCTTTTTCTGGATCAGAAGAAAATCCGGTTCCACCGACGACTGAAAACCATGCGGAGGCGGCTGGTGCCGGTCCCGGTCAGAAAAAAAAGAAAAGAACGGTACCCGGGCCAGTGGCGCGAAAGTTTCAAAGGCCATTCCATAT
>CAYTJI010000067.1:0-7958 GCA_964438065.1 uncultured Desulfobacteraceae bacterium
GGATACAGGCCGGTGATCTGGACCTTTCGGTAACCAGCGACACACTTTCTATCTCCGGTGAAAGGAAGCTGCCTGCCGAAGACGAAAACGCCCAGTATCATCGAAGGGAAAGGGAAGCGGGAAAATTTAATCGGATTGTCAGCCTGCCCACACAGATAGATCCGGGAAAAGTCGAGGCAAAATGTGTGGACGGAATTCTGACCGTGACCCTGCCCAAAGCGGAAGCAGCAAAACCCAAACAGATTGCGGTTAAAACATCCTGATGCGATTCGATGATGAAAGGAGGGATGAAAAATGGCAGACAGTGAAAGCAAGGCCATTCAGGCCAGGGAGAAAGCGGAAGTCAGCACACCTGCCGAACAGACGAGGCCCGGACTGGTGTTCACTCCGGCAGTAGACATATTTGAGACGGACAAGGAAATCCAACTACTGGCTGATATGCCCGGTGTGAAAGCTTCGGACCTGAATATCGATCTGCATGAAAACGTGCTCACTCTGGACGGAGAGGTCCGGCCTCCCGAGGGGCCCGATGAAGTCGACGTTTTCCGGGAGTACCGTACGGGAAAATATTACAGGCAGTTCACACTCTCCCAGGTGATCAACCAGGAAGGGATCGACGCATCAATGAAGGACGGGGTCCTCAGGTTGAAACTCCCGAAAGTCGAAGAAGCAACCCCTCGGAAAATTACTGTGAAAGGGGAGTGAAACCCGGGCATCGGACCTGCACGGACAGGGGATCGGTCCGACCGGCCCCGGGAAAACAGCACAGCCGTAAGGTCCGCAGGTTTACCACGCGTGAATCATATTCCGAAACAGTCCATCCCGCCCCGGATGAAACACGGGGCGGGATTTTTTTGAGCATAAAAGAGGGGGTTCCGCCATCCCGGTTTTCCCCCGGCGTAACAGACCCATGACACGACTTACAGCCTGTTCCAATGAACCCGTTCTGATTTGACTTTTCCCGCCGTGGCATGTCGTATACCTGCGGGTGATACCCCTTCAGGAAGCAAATATCCCTTTTCAATGAGCCCCCGGACAATGCTGCAGAAGACCGGCGTGATCTCCCCGGTGTCCGCACCCGGGGAGTCGGCCATTTTTCCCAGCAGATGTCTGAACGTTGAAGCACCGTTTTCAGGAGTCAAGAGATGCGATTATTTTTTTCAGCCCTGATGTTCACCTTCATAATGGGTTGTATACGTTACTCCGACAACCCGTTAACGCCCCCGGATCTTGCTCAAAGAGAGACTTGAAAAACCTTCTCGTGGCGGACTCCTGTTTCAACGCATCATTTTCCTGTTCCTGTCAAGGGTCCTGTACTGAATGGCTTCGGCAACATGGGCCGACCGGACATCCGGATTACCTTCCAGATCTGCAATGGTCCGGGCTATTTTCAAAATCCGTGCATGGGCCCGGGCACTCAGCCCGAATCGATCCATCGCCTTTTCAAGCAAACGCCCCGAGGGTTCGTCCACCTTGCAGAACCTTCTGATCTGACGACTGTTCATGCCCGCGTTCGTATGGATCCGGCTTCGGCTGAATCTCCGGTTCTGAATCTCTCTTGCCCGCACAACCCGTTTCAGCATCTCTTCTGACGAAACCCCGTTAACCGGTCCGGAAAGATCCTTGTATGGAACGGAAGGCACCTCAAGATGGATATCCATCCTGTCCATCAGAGGCCCGGATATCTTCGCCCGGTACCGCTGAACCTGCAGCGACGAACAGCAGCATTCATGCTTTGGATCGCCCAGAAAACCGCATGGGCACGGGTTCATCGCGGCAACAAGCATAAACCTGGCCGGATACGTTACTGTTGAGCTGGCGCGGGATATTGTTACATACCCATCCTCCATCGGCTGTCTCAGGACCTCAAGGACGTTTTTCTTGAATTCCGGCAATTCATCCAGAAAAAGGACCCCGTTGTGCGCCATACTCACCTCCCCCGGTTTGGGGTTCTGCCCGCCCCCGATCAATCCGGCATCGGATATCGTATGATGAGGTGCCCGGAAAGGACGGTCTGTAATCAGGCCACACCCATCCGGCATCAATCCCATGACACTGTAGACTTTTGACGTGTCAAGGGATTCTTCAAAACTTAGAGGAGGAAGAACTGTAGGCAACCGCCTGGAAAGCATGGTTTTTCCGGAACCCGGCGGACCGATCATAAGCAGATTGTGGCCTCCGGCTGCAGCGATCTCCATCGCCCGCTTCGCATTCTCCTGCCCGCTGACATCCAGAAAATCCACTTCAGAATGCAGCCGGTAAGACCGGCCCGCATCGTTCGATTGAAAAGGACTCAGCCCACTGCCGTTTCTGAGTGCCTCAATGACCTGTCCGAGCGTATTGACCGCAAAAATGTCAATCCCCTGAACCACGCATGCCTCACAGGCGTTCTCCAAGGGCAGAAAAATGCCCTCAAACCCCAATTCCTTCGCCTTGACTGCAATGGGAAGAACGCCTTTCACCGGTCTTATCAGCCCGTCGAGGGCCAGTTCCCCTAGGAATATGAACCGGGAATATAAAGACCGGTCCACCAGGCCCGTAGCGGAAAGAATGCCAAGCGCCATGGGGAGGTCAAAAGCGGCCCCTTCTTTCCGGATATCGGCAGGGGCCAGATTGACGGTAATACGGTCTGACGGAAATTGATACCCTGAATTCTTGATCGACGCTTTGACTCTTTCCTTGCTTTCGCGTACAGCCCCCTCGGGTAACCCGACCGTAGAAAAGGAAGGAAGCCCCTTGGAAATGTCGACTTCAACTTCGACGATATACGCGTCGATCCCGATAACGGCGCTGCTGAGTACTTTGGCCAGCATAATCCATACAAATCCTGATTATTTTCTGCAGGTAATGAACGAAACCGGATTCATCACGGCAAATATCTTCCGGTCTCGGCCGATATTCGTCCCTTCGTCGTGAGCAAGGGGCAAGACCTTCGAAAAGCGGCCATCTTTGCGCCTGCCCGCGTCAGGCGAAGATTATAATCCTCGGAATATTCAACATACGCCTGCCTGTCCCGTGAAATGCCGTTGTGTTTCCATTTCACCGGGGCGGTTATTCACGCCATGGCGTGATTCGCCTTGCCCCCGCTTATCAACAGGGGCACCTTCGACTTGATCAGGCACAAAATCGGTCGTTTTTCAAAGGTCCCGATGCTTTTTTGACATTTGAAAATCCATGTTTATTATTTACATTTAACACAAGAAGGAATATATTTCAAAAATTTAACCTGCATCTGCGGCGGAATGATGATTTATTCGGATTCGGAGGGGAAATGCGCCGGATCCAGCAACCCCATTCGGACTGGACGCAGCCGGGACACGGGCACGTGCGGGCATAGGACGCACGCAAAAACAGGTCCGCATTTCCTGCGATCAGATCCGGGTTGGACTCGACGGAATATAAACGGCAAAGAGACTTTTGAAAAATGACCGATTTTGTACCCGATCAAAAAAGATGAAGACTATTGCCTTTATGGCCGCATTCGAATTGATGCGAGACATGCAAGCCCGGCATTCCAATAACTCACTGATATTAGAAATATAACTTCATTTTTTGAAAACAGTTTATGCAGGTTTCAGGTTAAACTATAACTCGTGCCCATCCATAAATAAAATTCGGAGCACGGGTGAGTTTCCGATCCGGAAATGCGAATTTTTGCGTGAGCCCTTTGCGGGAGAAGGCCGAATGCCCCGGGCTCTCGCTTACAAACAGGAGGATATAATGGCACGAATCACAGTGGAAGACTGCCTGGGAAAAGTTGACAACCGGTTCAAGCTGATCCACCTCGCAGCGAAACGGGTACGGCAGTTGAGGAAAGGCGCAGAACCGTTGGTAGAATCGAAAAACAAGGATATTGTCGTCTCTCTCAGAGAAATTGCCGCAGGGAAGGTTTTTCAGGTTGAAAACAGCGACGGGCAAAACAATTTGATCGACCTCGGTATGGACCCGGAGATCGGAAGTCTTCCCGAACCGGCCGCCGAACCGTCTCCCGAGGAAAACAGGACCAACGCGGAGGGAGAGGAAAAGCCGGTTGAAGAGTAAGCGCGCGATAAGGGAAATGACAATGCACAAACGAGATTATTATGAAGTTCTGGGTATTTCCCGAGACGCCGGAGACGAAGACATAAAGCGGGCGTATCGAAAACTGGCACTGAAATATCATCCTGACAGAAACCCGGGGGACAAAGAGGCTGAAGAAAATTTCAAAGAAGCAGCGGAGGCCTACGAAGTCCTGAGAGACAGAGAAAAAAGGCAAATCTATGACCGCTATGGTCATGAGGGCCTCGAAGGAAGAGGGTTTACCGGTTTCAGCGGATTCGAGGACATCTTTTCCAGCTTCGGGGACATCTTTGAAGATTTTTTCGGCTTCGGAGACAGAAGGACCAGGGGCCCCAGACCCAGACAGGGGAAAAGTCTTCGATATGACCTGGAACTGACACTTGAGGACGCTTTTTTTGGTCGGGAACAGGAAATCGTCTTTCAAAAACTGGAACTGTGTCTCACCTGTAAAGGCTCCGGACTTGCCCCGGGGACCTACCCACAGACATGCAGTACATGCCAGGGGAGAGGACAGATCATCCGCTCCCAAGGCTTTTTCCAGATCAGCACGACATGTCCCGCATGCCACGGAGAGGGACATGTTATTACAGATCCCTGTAAAGAATGCCACGGGGCGGGCAGGAATCGTGTTGAGCGGAAAATAAACATCAAAATCCCGCCGGGAGTTGACGACAACTCTCAGTTACGGTTAACGGGCGAAGGGCAACCGGGCGAAAACGGGGGGCCGCCCGGAGCTCTTTTTGTCATCATACATATCAAGGACCACGATTTTTTCAGTCGTGATGGCAATGATCTCATATGCGAAATACCGGTCTCTTTCGTCCAGGCGGCGTTGGGGGACACACTGACGATCCCTGTTCTTGGGGATAATGGAACCTGCGAACTGGATCTTCCCGCCGGAACGCAACCCGGAGACATCCTAAGACTCCCCGGAAAAGGAATGCCCAGCCTCCGGGATCCACGCCGCAAGGGGGATCTGTATGCCAAAATCACGGTTAAAATCCCCAAGAAACTGAACCAGCGTCAGAAAGAACTGCTGGAGGCCTTTGCGGATTCGGAGGGATTTCAGGTGTCTCAAAAGAAGAAAAGACACCTGTGGGAAAAAGTCATGAAATAAGCTCAGAGATGTACTCCGGAAATTCGTGACCTGCCCGGCGGACCGTGTCAATGACATTCCGATTCGTACGGGAAAACTAACTCCGTGACTTTTCTGGTTTTTTATCCAACCTGGCACAGCACGCCGATTATAATTTGAGCCTGATCCGTCTGCGTGCCTGCCTGTCCCGTTCGGACGGCAAACAGGCCACGCACAGGCAGGCGCCGGGTTGGTGCAAAAGTGGCCGTTTTTCAAATGGCCCGCGCCATGATTCTAATGCCGGGGAGAGGTGGTATTTTGAAAATAAGGTCTTTACAATTTCATAAATCAATGATATTTCTCCTGTTTAAAAATTTTTTGGCACCGGAGAATTCATTGAGATGTTAACCAAAAAAAAGAAAGAAAAATTCAAAAAACTCCTCACCGACAGATTGCACGAACTTCTGTCCGACGCGAACAAAACCGTGAGCGGGATGACCAGCCCGGTAGAAAATTTTCCCGACCCGACGGACCGGGCGACAATGGAGTCAGACAGAAATTTTGAGCTCCGGATTCGTGACAGAGAACGAAAACTGATTGGAAAGATCAAAGACGCCCTTGAAAGGCTTGAAAACGGAACTTTTGGTATCTGCGATGAATGCGGCGAAGATATTTCAGAAGAAAGGCTGACCGCCCGCCCGGTAACCACCCTGTGCATCGACTGCAAAAAAAAACAGGAAAAGGACGAAAAAGTTAAAGGGCTGTAGGTGATACAAAACAGCGCGTAACCCGAAGCCGGTGCAGAACATGCCCGGCTTTTTTTGTCGGTCTGAGAGGCCTGTCCGAAAGCACGGTCTGCATGGATATACCGGACCGGCCACGGAACAGGAAGCCCTTCAGAAAAACATCATGCCTGACAGATGACTGCGAATCTGACCAGGTCAACAGGACGGAACACCGTGGGAAAACGTGGCAAAAAAATCCAGGGACAGATCATCACCACCCATGTCAATGCCGACTTCGATGCACTGGCGTCCATGATCGCTGCCAGCAAACTGTATCCTGGAGCAACACTTGTATTTCCCGGCTCCCAGGAAAAAAATCTGCGGAACTTTTTTCTGCATTCCACGTCCTATCTTTATAACTTCGCCAAGATAAAGCAGATCGATTTTGAGCGGGTCAAACGGATGATTATCGTTGATACCCGGCAAAAAAGCCGGATCGGAAAATTTGCCGAACTGGCAGACAAAAAGGATGTGGAGATCCATATCTATGACCACCATCCACCCTCCGAGGATGACATCCGCGGAGATGTTGAAATTCTCTGCAACAATGGATCGAATACTTCCATGCTCGTTGAACGGATCAGGGAAAAAGGCATTCCCATATCCGCTGATGATGCCACCATTATGTGTCTGGGGATCCATGAAGACACGGGTTCTTTCACGTTTTCCTCCACCACATCCGAAGATTACCGGGCAGCCGCCTGGCTCACCGATCAGGGCGCGAACCATAACACAATCGCCGACATGCTCACAAGAGAATTGACGGCAGAACAGGTATGGCTTCTGAACGATCTGACCCAGTCGGCCACGACCCGGATCATAAACGGTATAGAAATCGTTTTTGCCAAAGCGATCCGGGATGAATACATCGGAGACTTTTCGGTTCTGGCGCACAAAATGATGGAAATGGAGAATCTGAACGTTCTCTTCGCCCTGGCCCAGATGGAAGACCGCATCTATCTGGTTGCCCGCAGCAGAATCAAAGATGTAAACGTGGCGGAAATCGCGGTTTATCTGGGAGGAGGCGGTCACCCGCACGCGGCATCGGCGACGATCCGAAACAAAACCCTGATACAGGTTGAGAGGCTACTCCAGACCATACTTAAGAACCGTATCAATCCTCCCCGCAAGGCCCGGGACATGATGACTTACCCGGTCATCCGTATCCTGCCGGCTGAAACCCTTGAAAAGGCGACCGGCCTCATGACCCGGTATAACATCAACGTGCTCCTGGTCATGGAGGAGGAAGGCCGCCTCGAAGGTTATATTACAAGGCAGGTTGTTGAAAAGGCGGTATACCTGGGCCTGAAAAATATCACGGTCAAAGAGTATATGAATATTGAATTCTCAACCGTCCATCCGGATGCGCCCTTGACGGAAGTGCAGGAATTGATTATCCGGAATAAGCTCAGAGTGCTCCCGGTTGTGGAAGATGGAAAGGTCGTGGGTGTCATTACCCGCACGGACCTCCTGAACATCCTGATCGGGGATCCGGTTCCCGAATTGCTCTATGATTCGCGGGAACCCTCACGTCCGGCAAAAAAGAAAGACATGACGGCATTGCTTCGTGAAAGGCTGCCGAACAGGATCGTTCAGCATCTTGAAAATTTTGGACGGATTGCGGATGAACTGGGATATAATGCCTATCTGGTCGGAGGTCTGGTCCGGGACGTTCTTCTGAAACGTGAAAACCTGGATGTGGATATCGTCATAGAGGGGGACGGTATCCAGTTCGCCCACGCGTTCGCTGATCGTCATGATGTGCGTGTCCGGAGCCACAGAAAATTCGGCACCGCTGTCCTGATATTTCCAGACGGGTTCAAGGTGGATGTGGCTACGGCACGAATGGAATATTACGAATTTCCGGGGGCGTCTCCCGTTGTTGAAACCAGTTCTCTTAAACAGGACCTTTACCGCCGTGATTTTACGATAAATACACTTGCCATCAAGCTGAATAAGAAGGATTATGGGACGCTTATAGACTATTTCGGCGCGCTGAAGGATATCCGGGAAAAGGTCCTTCGGGTGTTGCATAATCT
>CAYTJI010000068.1:0-7765 GCA_964438065.1 uncultured Desulfobacteraceae bacterium
GTTGACCTCCATGGCAACGGAAGGCAACGTGGGTAAATCGTCGACACGGTCAAGAGTTGCCAGAATTTTCTTTTGATCCATGGTATCCTCCCCGAGCCCTCTCTACTTTCTACCGAATGACGGCCGGCACCGGTTATTCCGGTCCCGAACAAAACCAACATAACAATCCCGGCTCAACCGGGCCGGTCTGACATCATCATTATTTTTTTCGATGCAACAGGCACTCCTCCCTCGCTGGTTGAGCGAAAACGGCAAGTCTCATTCCAACGAAACGAGAATCTGACTTTCAACAAGTCCGCCGTTAGCCAACCTCCGGATGGTGGTTATCGTAGATTCCTTGAGCCGCGTGCCCTTGACGAGCAACAGCCTGTTGTCCTTGAGCCGAAGATCCTCTTTCAACACCATTCCTTCCTTGAGTTTCCTGATATCCACGAGAGAAAAGTTTGTAATTCCCTTTTTCCGAAACGCGTCAATATTCGCATTTCCAGCGTTAATCTTTATCAGCTTCGAAACAACTCCCGGATGGTATTTCTGATGGATGCCGTTTTTCAGGCGCTTTTCGGCAATTTCCCGGATCAGCCTTCCCGGGTCCTCAATGGCCTGCTTTATAACTTCGGCATCTAAAACTTTCTTGGCATTTATCACCAGTTCCTGAGGATCCCTCGATCCCAGATCCACCATCTTACAATAGTCCGATGCCACACCTATGATCTGCGACCCCACGGGGATTTCATCACCTTTAAGCCCGTTGGGGAAACCGGACCCGTCCACGTTTTCATGATGGCAGAGAATCATCTCGGCCACAGAAGACAGCCTGTCCACTGACCCCAGACAGGTTGATGCGATTACCGGATGGGATTTGAATATCTTCAACTCACTGTCAGCCATGTCCTCCACATCTTTTTTCCATACCACCTCGGGCAACCCAAGAAGACCGATATCGTGAATCATCGCAGCCATCTCGATTTGATCGACCATATCGGCTTCAAGTCCATATTCCCGGGCCATCTCTCTGGAGAGTTGCGCCACATGGGCCATATACTCCCCCAACACGGGGTTAAGAGTCGAAACCAGGGATGACAGCAGCCGGATCGTTTCAAAAAAACTCTTCTCCAGCCGTCTGTTCAGTTTTTCGAGTTCCTGATTGCTCTGCCGGATCCTCTCGGTTCGCTGCTCGACTTTCTTTTCAAGGTCCCGGTTCAACTCACTCAATTCCTTGTTCTGCTGTTTCGTAAGGGCCATGAGCCTGCGGTTTTCCAGTAGCAGTTCATACTGTTTGAGAGACTGCTGCACCTGGAGCACCAGGTCATCATCATTCCAGGGTTTGGTCAGATAGCGGTGAATTTCTCCTTTATTAATGGCATCGACAATGGCGTCCATGTCCGAATAACCGGTCAGAAGAATCCGGATGGCATCCGGAACGATCTTTTTGGCCTTTTCGAAGAATTCCGCGCCGTTCATCCCGGGCATCCGCTGGTCGGAGATGATGAGTGAGACCGGCCTTTCGGCAGCCTGGAGTGCTTCCAGGCCTTTCTGCCCGCTTGAAGCCGTCATGATCAGATGACCTTTCCTGCGAAAAAGCCGCTTAAGGGCGCGGATAATGGATTCCTCATCATCCACAAACAGCATGATATGCTGGTATTTAAGTGCCATTTTTCACCTCGGATATCCTATAGAAACGCCATACGTTATGAGATTAGCTCGTTTTTATCTTGGCGTCCTTTGCAGTTGACGCTTTTTTTACCCGGCCGACGCGGCATTAACAGCTTTCCGCCGGTATCCTGATCCTGAACGTCGTCCCCTCACCCACTTTACTTTTAACATCAATGCTTCCATTGTGCTTCCGAATGATGTTATAGGCCACATTCATGCCGAGACCGGTGCCTTTTCCCACCTCCTTGGTGGTAAAAAACGGGTCAAATATCCGGGGGAGATTTTCCTCCGGGATTCCTGATCCGGTATCACTGATGGAAACTTCTACGTACCCATTAACCTTTCGCGTCGAAATCCGGATCTCTCCCCTTTCCTCTATGGCTTGGGCCGCATTGACCAGGATATTCATAAATACCTGGTTGAGTTGCTGGGGGTATCCTTCAACAATGGGAATGTCGCCGTAGTCCTTCCTGACGTCAGCCTTATATTTTAACTCATTCCACACCACGTTGAGTGTTGATTCCAGGCCCTGGTTGATATCCACGGATTTTTTCTCGTCCTCGCCGGGATGCGCAAAGTCTTTCAAATCAATGACGATCTTTTTGATTCTTTCAGTCCCTTCCCTGCAGTCTCTGATCAGGTCATCAATATCGTCCAGGATAAAATCGATATCGATTTCAGTTTCCCGCTTCCGGATTTCTGTTATCTGTTCGGCGAGTGCGGGGGGAGAAAGCCCATCCGGAAGTACGGTTCCCAGATCAGAGATCAACTTCCGGTATTGTCCGATAACGCCTTTAATATCACGCTGATATTCAGAAAGGGTGGTCAAATTACTATTGACAAAACCCGTCGGATTGTTGATCTCATGGGCCACACCGGCAGCAAGCTGCCCAATGGATGCCATTTTTTCGGATTGAAGGAGCTGTTGTTGCACGTTATGGATGTTCTCCTCAAGCTGGATGATCCGTTCACCCGCTTTTACCCGGACCAGGAGTTCCCTGCTGGAAAACGGCTTGGTCAGATAATCGTCCACGCCCGCGTCGAATGCTTCGGCCATGTCTTCGATATTTTCTCTGGCCGTGACAAGAATAATATAGGTATACTGGACATCATCCAATGATCGAACATTCCGGCATAACGAAACCCCGCTCATTTCCGGCATTATCCAATCAGAGATAATCAGTCTCGGGCGCTTTTCCCGGAACAACTCCCATGCCTGCTGCCCGTTATTGACCAAAAGAACACCGTATCCGGATTTGGAAAGAAT
Source organism: uncultured Desulfobacteraceae bacterium (assembly GCA_964438065.1). Taxonomy (GTDB): domain Bacteria; phylum Desulfobacterota; class DSM-4660; order Desulfatiglandales; family Desulfatiglandaceae; genus CAYTJI01. The sequence continues at coordinate 2,921 of CAYTJI010000068.1, forward strand.
TTTTTTAACCAAGGCCGCTGAAACCGCGTTGTCTTCCACAACAAGTATTTCCATGTTTACACCTCTTTCTTGTCTAAAGGCTCGGGCAAAATTAACTTGTGCCCATCCATAAAAAAATTCGGGCACGGGTGGGTTTCCGATCCGGAAATGCGAATTTTTGCGCGATCCCTGCTGACCCCTTATGCCAGAAGCGCATCCAGCTTTTTGATCAGGGCATCGGCATCCACCGGTTTTTCAATGAAATCGGTTACCCCGTGGAGGCGCAGGTTGGCATCATCCTTCAGGGCCTGATACGCTGAGCAGACAACGATCGGCACATTCTCGTCAATCTCCCGGATCTTGGATACCAGCGCAATACCGTGCATCTTCGGCATCTTAATATCCGTGGCAACAAGATGGACCTGATGACCATCCATGATTTCAAGGGCTTCTTCGCCGCTTGAGGCCGTGAGAATCTCCCAGGGTGTTTTTCTCAACATTCTCGCGTAAGCGTTCAATATTTTCTGATCGTCATCAACAAATAACACTTTCTTTTTTGACCGTTCTTTTTCTGCGACCAGCCTGTCCAGGCATTCTTTCAACCCGCTAATATCATTGGATGGAAATGTGTTTTCGTCTTCAAGGGAAGACCGCAATCCGTCTGCCAAACCCATTTCGGCTGAATAGAGAAAGACCGGCAGGTCCGGATACGCCTTCCTGATCTTTGTGAAAATATCAAACCATTTCCAGTCCACCAGTGAGGGTTGAAGGAAAGCGATATCCACGACACCATCGCTGACAGCCATATGCGCACCCGCGTCTATGCGGAAAGAAACGCTGTATTTGTCGTCCTGGAACGTCTTTTCGGCCTGTTTCCCGTGATCCGTGTCTTCCGAATAAAGATGAACAATTACCTTCGGCTTTTCCATAGATGTCTCCTTCCCTTGCCAACGCCGTCCCGCCTCCAGGCGGGATAAACCCGGCGCTCCCGCAGGGTAAACTGTTTTCAAAAACCGCAGCCTTTATGGCCGCATTTAAACCGATGCGTGACATGCAAGCCCGGAACTTCGATAACTCGTTGATATTAATAACATAACTTCCTTTTTTGAAAACAGTTTATGCTGGTTTAATAATGAAACCTTTTCATCATTTTTTCCAATACGGCCTGTACGTCCAGAAAATCACTGTCCACAAAGCTCATAAACCGTGGATGGAGCCTGGATCCATGGGAGATGGTCTCTTTATCCCTTCCAGGCAGGATAAGGATAAGGGGGATATCGTCGAGCAGATCCCGAATCAGAAGCACATCCACAAGTTCCTTGCGCGTGGCGGCCAGAAGAATCGCCATTGATAAATTATTATGAAATTGCCGGAGACGGGTGGAGAGACTTTCGATTGTTTTACAAATCTCCACACGCTCCTTGCCGACCGTCCCTTCAATAATTTTGTAAACCCGTTCCCCGGTCTGTTTACGGGTGCCTGGATAAAAAAGCAGCGTCATAAATCCCACTTCCCGGCTGTCTGTTTCAAAACGATTCCTTCTGTTTTGCAGTGATAACCCAAGATTCGTGCCAAAAACGGCATTCATTCGGAAAAGTCTATATTCTCAGTAATATCAATTGGCTATAAACATATATGACATGAACTGTCAAAATGAAGGATTGGACCGGGATTTCTGGAACAAAGAAAATTTCTTGATTCCAAGACACCGTCTTGATTTCAATACGGTTGTAAGGCTCGGCAGTCAAACCGGCGGGTAATGTTGTATTTTTTAAGGCGGGCATACACCACCGCACGCGACAAACCCGATATTGCACAGATCTGTCTGATGTCACCGCCCGCAAAGGAGACCAGAGACTGGAAATACTGCTGCTCCGTCTTCTCAACCAGGGATTTCAGGGTTGGAAACGGCTTTGCAGAGCCCTTTGTCTCATCACAGGGTCTGGCCCGGGTGTTATTGGAAATTGAAGAGCGGGTCAGCCTGACCCGGATTTTTTTGGGCAGATGAACCGGAAACAGGGTGGGCTCGTTTTGTGCCGTGGACAGTGCGTTCTCAAGCGCGTGAATCAATTCGCGCACATTGCCCGGCCAGGGATAGGCCAGGAGGGCTTCGATGAATTCCGGAGAAAGCCCCTTCGTCCCCATCCCGTAACGATCACAGAGCCTTGTCATGTAGTGAACGGTCAACTCTTTTATATCTTCCTTCCGTTTCCTGAGAGGCGGCAGATCAATGGTTGTGGACCGCAGGCGGAACAGGAGGTCGCTTCTGAATCTTCCCGCAAGGACCAGGTCGTCAAGGTTTCGATGGGTCGCAGCCACCAGTCGGAAATCACTGTATACCTCCCTGCTTCCTCCCAATGGGCGAAAACGATGTTCCTGAAGGACCCTAAGAAAAGCCCCCTGGACAGAAAGAGGGAGTTCTCCCACCTCGTCCAGGAAAAGCGTCCCCCTGTGGGCCATCCGGATCAGGCCGGTCTGCTTTTTGTCGGCGCTGGTAAAGGCCCCTTTTTCATGACCGAACAGGGTGCTTTCCACCAGGTTTTCCGTCAGGGCCGCGCAATCGATGACAATAAAGTTCTCGCCTGCCCGCGGGCTGTTTTCGTGGATGGCCCGGGCAAAAAGCTCTTTTCCCGTTCCCGTCTCTCCGGTAATCATCACGTTCGAGTTGTTATTTGACGCTGAAGCAACCAGATCCAGGCATGATCTGATCTGACTGCTCTGACCGATGATGCCTTCCCTTTTCAGCTGCACCGGCCTCTTTGAGGCCTTTTTGCCTTCCCGGTACTGAAGCGCGCGGGCCAGTTGCAGCGCGATCTCCTTTGTTGAAACAGGTTTTTCGAGATAGTCCCACGCCCCGCTTTCAATGGCCAGTTCAGCGCCATCCGGATCTCCCTCGCCGGTTATGATAATCACTTCCGGCGCCGGCGGCATGGAACGAATTTGCGGCAATGCTGTCAAGCCGTTTCCGTCCGGGAGACGCACGTCAAGAAAAACCACATCAAATGTATTTGATGCCGTTTCCTCCAGCCCTTGCGCCAGGCTCAGTGAAAATTTGGCGGTGTGTCCGAGATTAGAGATCTTCAGACACAGCATTTCACACAGCATCTGATCATCATCTACTACCAGGATATTTGCCATTTTCAGTCTGCTGAGCCTGACTCCATCACCTGTCGTATAGTCCGAGCCAGCTCTTTTCTGATAATGGGTTTCATTATAAATGCCCGGATACCCATCTCATCAGCATCTTCCTGACTGATCATTTCACTGAATCCCGTGCAGAGAATAATTGGGATATCCGGCCGGATATCCAGCATTTCCCTAGCCAGCTTGTCTCCCGTGATCCCGGGCATGGTCTGGTCCGTGATCACCAGGTCAAAATCTCCTGATCTTTCCCGGAATACATCAAGGGCTTCACATCCATCGGGCAGCGAAATAACGCTATAACCCAGACTCCGAAGCGTCAGAGTCATCGTTTCCACCATGTGCTTCTCATCGTCCACAAAAAGGATCCGTTCGGTACCCACGGGAATGGGGATATAATTCAGGGTCTCCGGGCCGGGTTCCCTTTCAACTTCGGGCATGAACACCTCAAATATTGCTCCCTTCCCTGATTCACTCCTCACATTGATGGTTCCATTCAGGTCCCGTACAATGCCCAGGACCACGGAAAGGCCCAACCCGGTTCCATCTTCCTTGGGCTTGGTTGTGTAATAGGGATCAAAAATATGTCCGATAATCTCCCGGTCAATACCGGGCCCCGTATCTTTTACCGTAAGTTTCAAATAGGGCCCCGGAGCCAAGTCAAGAGGATAAAGGCTCTCGTGGTTGAGATTTACCCGGGACAGGCATACTTCCAGTATGCCTCCGCTCATGCGCATGGCATAACCGGCGTTTGTGCACAGGTTCATGATGACCTGATGAATCCGGCCCGGATCGGCCAGAACACATCCGGAATCTTCCTGGATATTTTGCCGGATCTTTATGGTTGAAGGAAGAGAGGCCCGCAGCAGTTTCAGTGCCTCTTTGATAATCAGACTGATTTTCAAAGGTCCGGCTTCCGATTCCGTCTGCCGGCTGAAAGTAAGTATCTGTTTAACAATATCCCTTGCCCGGTCTCCGGCCTTGATGACCTGATCGATACTGTGACTTGCGGGGGATCCTTCCGGCAACTGATCAAACAGTGCAATCTCCGAATAGCCGATAATACATGACAGGATGTTGTTGAAGTCATGGGCGATTCCACCCGCCAGGGTTCCGATGGCTTCCAGCTTCTGCATATGGATCAACTGGGCCTCGAGCTCCTTTCGCCTGCTAATATCAATTAGAGAAAATCGGGCCTCTATAATGTTCCCATTCAGGTCTTTAAGAGCTTCCACCCAGTGGCTGACCCAGATGGAATGTCCGAACCTGTGCTTCATCTGAAGTTCGATATCCCGAACCGGTCTCCCATTGCTGAAATCTTTCGCTACTTGCAAGGCCTTTTCCCGCCCGTATGTTGAATCCGCATAAAGATCGAATACATTCATGCCGATCAGGCTGTCTCTGTCATAGCCTAGTAGTTCCGGCGCCTTTTTATTCATTTTCAGGATCGCATAATCAGAAGCGCTGACGGAAAACAGGGCTGTGGGCGCGTTTTCATAAAGATCGCGGTACAACGGTTCATTCCCTTTCGGTTTTTTCACCTAAAACCTGCATAAAATGTTTTCAAAAAAGGAAGTTATGTTGTTAATATCAGCGAGTTATGGGAATGCCGGGTTTGCATATCACGCATCAATCCGGATGCGGGCATAAAGGCGGCGGTTTTTGAAAATAGTTTACCCTGCGGGAGCGCCGGGTTTATCCCGCCTGGAGGCGGGACGGCGTTGG
>CAYTJI010000069.1:0-7655 GCA_964438065.1 uncultured Desulfobacteraceae bacterium
CCGCCTTGCACCTGCCTGCTGCAGGCAGGTGCAAGGCAAACTCGACGCTTGCAGGTTTTAGGTATAAAATAAAGCTGAGAAAACGTGGTGGCGGAATGTTGCATGGAGGTGAGACGAGATGAAAGATTTGATCGCATACATCGCAAAGGCGCTGGTGGACAAGCCGGAGGAAGTCGTCGTCACAGAGATTGAGGGAGCACAGACCGCTGTAATTGAATTGAAAGTGGCCAAAGATGATCTGGGAAAGGTGATTGGAAAACAGGGGCGCACGGCGAGGGCCATGAGAACGATTCTGGGCGCCGCCTCCACAAAAATCAAGAAAAGATCGGTCCTGGAGATCATTGAGTAAACATGACTCTGTTACACGTTCCGGTTTGATTGCTGTCGGCAAGGTCAGCCGGCCACACGGGTTGAAAGGCCTGCTCCGGGTCATAACCTATTCCGGTTCCGGCACCTGTCTTACCGACCCGGAGATCGTCTATTTCAGAACGAATTCAGGAAGAATCCATGAACAGAGGGTCACCACCCTGAAGGCCCGGAAAAATTTCTTCCTGATGGGTGTGGCCGGAGTGACATCGGCCGATATGGCCGAGAATTTCCGCGGCGCAGAGATTCTTGTGAAAAAAGAATCACTTACCCGCGAAGAAGACACCTATTTCTGGTATGAGCTTCTGGGTCTCGAAGTTTATGTGGACACCGGAGAGTTCCTGGGGCGGATTTCGCGAATTATCTCCGCGGGAGGCAACGATATCTATCTCGTGGAAAAAGACGGGAAAGAGATTTATATTCCGGCAAGTTATGAGGTCATCACGGAAATTGACCTGGAACACGAAAGGATGACGGTTTCACCTGTAGAGGGACTGCTGGATCTGAATGAGATTTGACGTACTCACGATATTTCCCGGTATGTTCTCCCCCTTTCTGGAACAGGGGATACTGGCAAGGGCGGTCAAAAAGGGACTGGTGAAGGTCGGTCTGGTCAATATCCGCGATTTTGGCGAAGGCCCGCACAGGGCCACGGATGACCGGCCCTATGGCGGGGGAGACGGCATGGTCATGACCCCGGAGCCTGTGTATCGTGCCTTGGATTCCGTCAAGCGGTTGAAAAACAGCTTGGTCATTCTTCTGAGCCCCCAGGGCGAGAGGCTGAATCAAGCCATTGCGTGGGAATTGTCCCGCCGGGACCAGCTCATCCTTGCCTGCGGCCGATATGAAGGAATTGACGAGCGGATCCGCCTTCTCTGTGTGGACAGAGAACTGTCCATTGGAGATTACATACTGAGCGGGGGAGAGCTGGCCGCGCTGGTTGTCATGGAAAGTGTGGCCCGCCTTGTCCCGGGTGTGCTTGGCGGGGAAAGGTCCAACAGGGAAAATTCCTTTGAGGAGGGTATACTGGAATACCCACAGTATACCCGGCCCAGGGTCTTTCATGGCAAAGAGGTGCCCTCGGTTCTGTTGTCCGGCGATCATGAAAAGATCCGACTGTGGAGGAGGAAAGAATCCCTCCGAAGAACGCTTGAACGAAGGCCGGATCTTCTTCGATATGCCGCGCTGACCGATGAAGATGAAAACCTGCTTTCCGATATCCGGACGGATAGGCGAAACCTCTGAAAATGACCGATTTTGTGCCCAAACAAGTCGAAGATCTCCTACTGACCCGCAGGAAGGACTAATTTATAACTGCTTGAATATATTGTGTATATTTCGATGGTTATAATTTGAGCTTTGCCTGTCTGCGTGCCTGCCTGTCCCGTCTGGACGGCAGACAGGCCCCGGGTGGGGCAAAAGCGGGCGCTTTTCAAAGGTCTCGGGGCAACGGCCGGAAGACTGCGGAGTGACTCCCGAACATGCGGACATCTGAAATGGAGCCACCCTGCCCGGGTCGATCCGGGTTGCGACCCTGCCGGGTTTCGGACAATCCCATGCGGTTGTATATCGGTCTGGTACACTACCCGGTGTATAACAAGAATCGTCAGACGATCGCCTCCGCGGTAACAACTTTTGATCTCCACGACATTTCCCGGCTGGCGAGGACTTATGGTGTCAAAAAATTCTTTGTTGTAACGCCGTTGGATAACCAGCGCGCACTTGTGGAACGCGTACGGAAACACTGGACAGAAGGGTATGGAGCGGCATACAACGTCCACAGGAAACAGGCATTGGAACTTGTGTCGGTTGTCCCGTCACTGGATCAGGCGATCGTGGCCATAAATGGTCAGGAAGGAGAAACGCCCCTCGTGGTAGCAACCGATGCCGTTAAGCAGCTGCGGCATTCCATATCCTATGACAGCCTGAGCCGCGTCATTCAGAAAGGGGCTCTTGTATTTCTGCTGTTTGGAACCGCCTGGGGGCTGGATGCCTCGGTACTGGCGGAAGCGGACCATGTTCTTGACCCGATTCAAGGCCGGAGCGGCTACCAGCACCTTTCCGTGCGGGCCGCCGCGGCCATCATTCTAGACCGGCTGACAGGCGACAGGATTCCGTCAGGCCGGCCTGTGCAGTGAGACCTTTGAAAAGCGACCACTTTTGCACCAACTCGGCGCCTCCCTGGGCGTTGACTGTCTGTCGTCCAGACGGGACAAACAACGCACGCAGACAGGTCAGGCTCAAATTATAATCCTCGAAATATTCAATATATTCCTGCGGTTATAATTTTCGCCTTTCTTTATTTGGCACAAAATCGGTCATTTTTCAAAGGTCTCGGAACGGGTCTCTTAAAAAAATGAATTCATCGAAAGTTATGAAATAATGCTCACTGCCAAAACCGCTGACACCTTGGGGAACCCCCGGCAGACCGGGAGATGAGTTCTGCGGCGCGGATTTACCGGCAGTAGATTTGGAGAAAGCTATGAACATTATCGAGGTACTGGAAAAAGAGCACATGCGTGCCGATATCCCCGACTTCAGACCGGGCGACACGGTCAAGGTGCACGCAAGGATAAAAGAAGGGGAAAAGGAGCGGATCCAGGTATTCAAAGGGGTCGTTATCCGGAAAAGGAATGGCAATACCGGTGCGACCTTTACCGTCCGGAAGGTTTCTTACGGCGTCGGCGTGGAAAAAATCTTTCCGCTTCACTCTCCGCTTGTGGACAAAATAGAGATTGTTACCCGGGGCAAGGTCAGGAGGGCACGTCTGTATTACCTGCGCAAGCTGAGAGGCAAGGCCTCCCGTATCAAGGAAAAGAGATAAACGCCCCATGACAGGGACGGGGCTCAAGGGTCGTAACCGTCAAAGGCACCCATTTCTTTCAGTGGCTCCTTTGAAGGCGTCCTGGGCAAAACAAAGGCTTTGTGTGTCTCCGCGCCCTTTCGTGTTGGATTAATCCCTGCTGATGCATATAATTGCACACGCCATCAAAAAATCTGTCACTTTTTCCCGGGAACATCAGTTCCGTTTCTGACGATCCGTTTTTCTATGAAAATCTGGCCCGAAAAGACGGATATGGGTTGATTGCCGGTGTGGACGAAGCGGGACGAGGGCCTCTGGCCGGGCCGGTTGTGGCTGCCGCGGTCATCCTTCCTCATGCCGTTGAGTTGACCGGGGTCCGGGATTCGAAGCAAATGCGCCCGGCGGCCAGGGAAAAGGCGTTTTCCGATATTCATCAAGAGGCGCTGTCCACTGCTGTTGGTGTTGTTTCCCATAAATATATTGATCAGTTCAATATCCTTAACGCTACGCTCGAAGCGATGAGACAGGCGGTTCTGTCACTGGACCCGCAACCGGATTTCCTTCTCGTTGACGGCACGCATGGCGTTCCGCTGCCCGTGCCTCAGCGATGCCTGAAAAAGGGAGACCGGCTGAGCCGAAGTATTTCCGCTGCATCCGTGCTGGCCAAGGTGTACCGGGACAGAATCATGCGCTGTTATCATGGGATGTATCCGGATTACGGTTTCGATCAGCACAAAGGCTATGCAACAGCGCGACATCTGGAAGCCATCAGGCGATACGGCGCATGTCCGGTGCATCGCATGACTTTCAAAGGAGTCTGCCAGGTTGACCAGGGAAAGGCTTGAACTGGGAAAATTCGGTGAGGTACTGGCCTACCAGAAAATAAAACGCCTGGGATACCGCAAAATTGTCCGGAATTACCGCTGCCCGCTCGGAGAGGTGGATCTCATTGCGGAAGACGGGGATACGCTGGTGTTCATAGAAATAAAAACCCGTCGGGGCCGATCACCGGCGTACGCGAAAGAGGCCGTGAACGCCAGGAAAAAAAGGCAGATCTCAAAAGTGGCCTTATATTATATGAAAGCCAATGATTGTATCGGGGTCAGGGCGAGGTTCGACGTGATCGCGATCAGCCTGGACAGGGAAAAAGTCGTTACCGAGATCATCAGAAATGCTTTTGATCTGTCGTATTAAGGAGAGACCTTTGAAAAATGACCGATTTTGTGCCAAATAAAGAAAGGCGAATCACGCCGTGGCGTGAATAACCGCAGGAATATATTGAATATTTCGAAGATTATAATTTGAGTCTGACCTGTCTGCGTGCGTTGTTTGTCCCGTCTGGACGACAGACAGTCAACGCCCAGGCAGGCGCCGAGTTGGTGCAAAAGTGGTCGTTTTTCAAAGGTGTCAGGGTAAGGGAACCATCGAATGCCCTCCCATACCAGGCGTCCGGCAGGCGGAGTAAAAGGCATGAGAAGACAAAATGAACCGCCCTTCCGCTTCAAACAGTGAACATCAGGGGACATGCGGGACCCTGTACGTGGTTTCCACCCCCATCGGGAACATGGAGGACATCACGCTCAGGGCATTGAACATCCTGAAAACCGTGGATGTCATAGCGGCGGAAAGCGTAACGCACACAAAAGGCCTCTGTGACCGCCACGGGATAACGACCAGGAGGATCAGCTACAACCAGCACAATCAGACATCCAGGACACACAAAATTCTCAGATGGTTGAAATCCGGACAGCATGTGGCCCTTGTCACCAACGCCGGCACGCCGGGCATATCCGATCCCGGGGCCTACCTGATTCACCGGGTAGCCTCGGAACAAATCCCGGTCACGCCGATTCCGGGGCCTTCCGCCGTTATTTCAGCACTTTCCGTCTCAGGCATGCCTTCCGAGCAATTCGTTTTCCTGGGTTTCCCGCCGAACAAACCCGCGAAAAGGAAAAAAGCACTGTCCGGACTGGTTTCTGAACCGCGCACCATGGTTTTTTTTGAGGCCCCTCACCGGATCCGGGCCACGCTTCTGGATATGGCGGAAGTCCTGGGCAATCGACACATCGTGGTGCTCCGGGAGATGACGAAGACTTTCGAGGATGTGGTGCGGGGTTCGATTCGTTCCGTTCTGGAGAACCTCACCGCGGACCGGGTCCGCGGGGAGTTCACCCTGGTCGTGGCGGGAAAAAAGGCCGGGGAAAAACCGATCCTGACTGAGGCCGTGCGGCGCCGGATGGACACGCTCTTCAGGGAAAAATACGGGAGTGTCCGGGATATCGCAAAGTTAATTTCAAAAGAGGAGGGGATTGCCTATAGACGCGTCTACAGGGAATGTCTTTCAAGGAAACGAGACGATATCAATATAGATGGAACAGGTTAAGAAACTCAAAATCAGAAACAGCCTGGGACTGCACGCACGTGCCGCAGCCAAGATCGTGGAACTCGGCAACCGATACAAGGCCCGTCTTTTTCTTTCAAAAGACGGACAGGAAGTGGATGGCTCCAGCATACTGTCCATCCTCACACTCGCATGCCCGAAAGGCACGGAGGTCCACGCAAGAATTGAGGGAGAGGATTCAGAGGATTTCATGCAGGCACTGAGCGAGCTGTTTGACCGGAAGTTCGGGGAGGAATCATGACAAACAAGCGCGCGGCCAGCCCAAAAGAGTTGAAAGGGATCGGCGTCTCTCCGGGCATTATCATCGGCAAGGCCCATCTGGTGGATCGTTCAAAGGTCAAGATCCAGTATCAGTACATCATTGATGACAGGCAACTGGACCGGGAGGTCGAACGCTTCAGACAGGCACTGAAAATCACGGAAAAACAGCTCTCGACGTTGAAAGACCGGATGCCGGATCATGTTCAGCAGCACGCGTTTATTCTGGATAGCCACCTGATGATCCTGAGGGATACCATGCTCAACGATGCGACCATCCGCAGGATCCTGAAAGAGAAAATCAATGCCGAATGGGCCCTGAAAAAGTCGCTTCAGGAAATCAGACAGATCTTCGAACAGATTAATGACGACTACATCAGCAGCCGGATCAATGATGTTGAAAACGTGGCGGAACGGATCCTCAGGAACCTTTCCGGCGAGGATCACGCGCATCTTTCAGAAATCAGGGAACGGGTCATTATCGTTGCCCACGATCTGTCACCGGCAGATACGAGTGAACTGAATATCAGCCGGGTCATGGGTTTTATCACGGACGCGGGCGGCAAGACATCTCACACGGGCATTCTGGCGCACGCCTTGCAGATTCCTGCGGTAGTTGGTCTGGAATCGGTGACCGACATGGTCGAGGACGGAGACCTCCTGATTGTAGACGGCAACACGGGAGAGGTTGTCATTCTTCCGGATGACAACGATATTATTCGGTATCAGGAAAAACAGCTTCAGCACGAAGAATACCTGTCCGTCATTGCCAGGACCAGCCACCTGCCCGCCGTGACCATCGACGGTCACCGGATCGCTGTTCAGGCGAACATGGAATTTCTGGAGGAAGTTACCGCGGTCAAAGACTACGGCGGAGAGGGGATCGGACTGTACCGGACGGAATTTCTGTACCTGAGAAGCAAAGGGCTGCCCAGCGAAGAAGATCTGTTTGAGGATTATCGGCAGGTAGCTGAGATCATCTCCCCCGCGCCGGTCACTATAAGGAGTCTGGATCTTGGCGGAGACAAGATATCCTCAGGCATGGAAATATCCAGGGAGGTAAATCCCGCCCTGGGGCTGCGGGCGATCCGTTTATGTTTGAAGGAGCCTCAAATCCTCAAAACCCAGTTGCGGGCGATCCTCAGGGCGAGTGCCTACGGCCAGGTGAATCTGATGTTCCCCATGGTTTCCGGTCTCAGGGAAATACTGGAAGCCAGGGCGATCCTGGACCAGGCCAAGGCCGAGCTGGACCGCGAAAAAAAGGCGTACAATCCCGATATTAAGGTCGGTATTATGATCGAGGTTCCCTCTGCCGTGGTCATGGCCGAAGTCCTGGCCCGCCATGTGGATTTTTTCAGTATCGGAACAAACGATCTCATCCAGTATGCCCTGGCCATTGACAGGGACAACGAGCACGTGTCTCACCTGTTTCAGCCTTTTCATCCCGCCATCCTCCGGATGATTCACGCTGTGGTCAATGCCGCCAAACAAACCGGGATCGGGGTTTCCCTGTGTGGCGAAATGGCCGGAGACCCCCTCTGCATCTCTTTCCTGCTGGGTCTCGGTCTCCGGGAACTCAGTATGAACGCACGGGCAATTCCCGTAATCAAGAACGTCATCCGGTCCATTACTATCGAAGAAGCCAGGGTGGATTTCGAAACCATGATGCGTTTTCATACGGCCGGGCAGGTGCGGGAATATGCTCTGAAACGGACAAAGACACTGGTTCCCGAGCTGGGAGAAAAGGGGTACCTGCAGAACCATACCCAGGATATGTACCCGGAATTGCAAACATAAGGGCGAAAGACCCATGGACCATATCAAAAT
>CAYTJI010000070.1:0-7599 GCA_964438065.1 uncultured Desulfobacteraceae bacterium
AGTTTATGCAGGTTTTAGGTTTCACATTTCGTTCGGATCATGAAAGTTACGCCGGAATCCCGCCCTTCAAGCTTCCGTTTCACCATGCGGATACATGTGGACACTCGGGTCGGCAACAGCTATCAAGTGCCCATCCATAAATGAAATTCGGGGCACGGGTGAGTTTCCGATCCGGAAATGCGAATTTTTGCGCAAGGCCCAGGAAATCAAGGGATGATGCGGAGGCGTACATCCGGTGCGGCGCACCTGTCTGCGTGCGGGCCGTACAGGCAGGCAAGTGATCCCGCAGATTGACGCAGGGATTGCGAAAAAAGGATATTTATGGATGTAAACTGCCAAGCGGCCAGGACCCACTGATCCGGTCAAATATCACACATTCCGAAGATCACAAAAAAAGCCCCGATAACAGGGGCTTTCACAAAAATACGCCTTCCACAAGCATCGGCCACAGAAACCCGCCAACCGTTCTGCTTGGCTCAACACGGCTCATTTTATCCGGTTTTTCAGTATGAACCCACATCCGGCATGGCCGTGTTCCGGGCGCGGGCATTGCCTCAAACCTGAATTCTGGAACGACAGGCCTTCCGGGAAGTCTGTAAACCCGGTCTGTGACGTATTACTCCACTCGCCAGACCCTCACACCATCTTCTTCCCGGTTGATGAGAGATCTGAATTTTTTTCCGGACTTTACGCCATAATAACGGGCAGACCCTTTGACCTTGCGTTTCAGAACGTCAACCGTTTCCGACTTCCCGGCCTTGATCAATACCGAGTCACCCACCTCCATTTCAGGCCAGGGGAATCTGAACTTTGAATGGACTTCAGGAAAAGGCACACCCTTCTCAATCTTCCCAACTTTCATTGGCACACCCCCTTGATCTATAATTTATTTAGTGTCCATCCATAAATGGCCCTTTTGCCCAACTCCCGCGTTGCGCGAACTCTGCGCCTGTCTGTCCCCTGAAATGCCGTTGTGCTTCTATTTCATCTTCATCGGGGCGACTATAATTTTCCCCTTCGCCCGCTCATAGTCCGGGATCTTCGACTTGATTTGGCACAAAATCGGTCATTTTTCAAAGGTCTCGAAGTATCGTCGTAAATCTGCGCCATTGCCGCCTTGCACCTGCCTGCTGCAGGCAGGTCTTCGGCAAACGCGCCGCTTGCAGGATTTAGGTTTTATTTTTTATGCGGTACGCTGAGCAGAACGGCCTACAAAAAAAGAGATTTTATTGACGACACTATAAACAAAAAAAGACCGCAGTTCAATTAATTTTTTGAATTTTTCACAGCAATCCAAATTTTTATTGATATCATTTTGATAGTTATTGCCCGTCTGAGAAAAAACCAAGAAAAAAATCGATTAACCCGGAAATTGCCGGTCGGGGATCCCCCCACGGACAACCGCAGGCCCGCTCATGCACGGCTGGTCTGAAAAATCACGGGCTCCTCACACGAATTTATGGATTAAAAATACATCCATAAGCCGGGTGACAGCGGCATGGGATCTTTTCCAGCCAGGTGACTTTCGGAAGGCCTTCGTTATTTCATCGGGTTATATTGCCCCTTAAAAATATCTGTTCACAAATTGTTAGGAGGAGGCAGGTTGCGGAATCAGAATTCATGCAGGAACGGAAACACGCCCAATCCTGTGATTATTCGTCCTTTTTTACCAAAAAATACAATTCACCCTCATGATTCATGTGACCGGCTGCAATTTCCGCATAAGGTCCGAACCCCCAGAAAAGATCCGCTCTGCCCGCCCCTTTGATTGCCCCACCCGTGTCTTGATTCATAACAAAACGGGAAAATCGACGCCATCCGACAATCCTGCCGGTCTCATCAACATCCGGCTTTTCACACAAGACAAAAGCCAGGGCGCCTTTCGGAAAAATCCGGGCATCCAGTGCCAAGGACCTTCCAGGCACAAGCGGAACACCAATGTTGCCCAAAGGTCCCTCCTGCTGAATGTGAAAAAAGACATACGACGGATTACACGCAAGGACATCACCGGCAATTTCCGGATGATTCTGCAAGTACGCACGGATGCTCTGCATGGACATCTCTTCATTGTTTAAGAACCCCTTATCCAGCATATACCTGCCGATACTTCGGTAGGGCTGACCATTGGATGCCTCGTAACCTACGCAGATGGTCCTTCCATCACGCAACAACAGTCTGCCGGAGCCCTGTATCTGAAGGAAAGCCACATCAACAGGGTCCCGCAGCCAGGCGATTTCCAGACCTCTCCCGGCCAGGACCTTCTGACGATCGATCTGGCTTCGCGTATAGTAGGGCAGGACCCGGTTCCCGTCAATCCTCGCAATTATTGTTTCGTTTTTGAATTTTTTATTAAAAAGAGACAGGTCAATGCGGGTCAGATCCGGCGGTTTCCTGTAAAGAGGGTACCGAAAGGTCTCATCAGGCACCAGGCTTGCTTCAAAAACAGGCTCAAAATATCCGGTGAAAAGAACCTTGCCGTGACCGCGCCGCCCTGTGGCACGGTAGATCCGGAAACGTTTCCGGATCCTGCGGTTCAGTTGCGACCAGTCACGGCTTTCAGAAATGATCTTCAGAAAAAGTTTCTGGCTTTCGCGTATCTGCCGGGAAGTAAATCTGTCGTGTCCATACTGAAAAATTGCTTTCGGGTCAACTCTGTCCAGATACACAAGATTATTTCTGACGGCCGTCTCCAAAGAGGCAAAGTCCATATCATCGCGGAAGGTCGGAGGGAAAAAATGAACCGCCTTGAGCGCCTCTTCGGGATATGAATCCTCCTTTTTCAGTGTCGTGTAGTAACACCCATAAATGGATATGAGTAAAATCAGCAGCAGAGATCCGGTTGTCTTTCCGGCTTTCATAACATCCGTTCCTGCTCACGATTGAATTTTCTGAGGATCTGTTGCTTCCAACAGCGCTACCGCGTTCAGTCCGGTGATCCTTTTCACGGCCCGGGAAGAAAGGCCCGCGTCGGTCATCTCTCTGAAATAACGCTGGGGCTTCAGCAGGGGATAGTCACTGCCGAAGAGAATTTTTTCATAGCCGACGATATCCCCGGCGATCCTGTAACAATCCGGTTTGTAAAGATAGGGAGAAGCGGCGGTGTCAAACCAGACGTTCCGGAAGGACTCAGCCACCTCTTTTTTCATCAATGCGAAAAAGTAAAGGCCCCCGCCCCAGTGTGCCAGTACAATCCTGTTTGAGGGATAGGTCTTCACCAACCGATAGACCTGATCCAAGGTCATGGGCGCTTTCCCAGGGTAATCGTGTCCTACCGGTTCGTTGACATGGAGCAGCACCGGAACATGATATCGTCGGCTCAGGATCATAACGTCCTTCAACCCGCTGATGATCTCCGGCGTCAGGCCGGAACCGTAGGCAGCAAGCTCTCCCACACCGGAAAGCCCCATCTCCAGACACCGCTCAGTCTCCCCGGCAGCCTCCGGCGACATGAGGGAAAAACAGCAGAATCCGATCAAACGATCCGGATAGCGCTGAACAGACTCCATAATATAATCATTGTGCCTCTGAAAGTGATCTTTCTCCTCCCAGGGGAAGCCGAAGATGACAGATCTGCTGATTCCTCCTTCATCCATATCGCGGATGAGGTCACCTACACCCACAAGCCTGGACTCATGACCCCCGTAAAGGAGCCGGAACCCGGGTTCCCGGGGAAACAGGCACTCTCTGTCGTCTCTAAAAAAAGGCGGAAATACATGGGTATGGAAATCGACAATCATTTGAAAAGCCTTTCCAGTGAGTTGCGAACGCCGTCAGGGTTGAACCCCACGAATTTATCTCTGAGCTGTCCCTGACGGTCAATCACATAGATGGTGGGTAGAGCCGGCGCCTCCCGTCCGAAATAGGCCTCAATAACTTTGAGGTTGTAACGCAGAATGGAATAGTTTATCTTTAATTGCTTGCCGAATGAACGGAGGTAGGCGTTGTCGACACTTCTTTTATCATCGACCGAAATCCCCAATACGACCAGTCCCCTGTCTCTGTATTTCTCTTGTAGTTTGACAAGTTCGGGTATCGCGGCACGACAGGGGGGACACCACGTTGCCCAGAAATCCAGAATGATGATTTTTCCTCTGTACTGTTTCAGCGTCACCATCTTTCCGGAGAGATCCGGAAGCGAAAAATCGGGTGCCGCAGGACCGGCCCCGACATCTTTTTGGCACCCAAATGTAAAAATCGTAAACAGAAAAATGCCTGTTATCCACGTTATCTTCAAACCGGACTTACATTGTGTCATAAATCTCCCCCTGTTTGCGCCAACCCTCTGCCCGTCTGCAACGGACATTTAAGACCACCCGACCACTGACAGACAGAAAAGTTCCCGGTATCTTAAAACTTTTTCTTTTTTAACGTAATATGGCATAATAAGGCAAGAACTTTCGAGATGCGATGATGAACAAATATTTTTATCACGGGTTTGCTGCCATTCTCCTGATTCTTGTTGTTTCCCGCTCCGCTTCTTCCCGCTCACGGGAACTGTCGCGCGATCAGGAAATCCGTCCGCCTGCGGTTGCAGGGACGTTTTATCCTGACTCAGCACCCCGGCTGAAAAGGATGATTACCCGTCTTCTGGACAGTGTCCCGGTAATAACACCGGCGGGCAGGATACTGGCGGCGATTGCCCCCCATGCGGGCTACGTGTTCTCCGGCAGCGTGGCGGCCTGCACTCACAAAATGCTGGCTACCGTCAGATTCGATACGGTCGTCATTATCGGTCATGATTGTTACCGTGACGCGGTGGCCTTCACCTGTCCGGTGGATTATTTCGAGACGCCCCTTGGAAAAGTCCCTGTTGACCGGGAAATGATGGAAAAAATGCAAAAATTCAACCCCGGGATCATGCCGGATCGCTACCTCCATGCCCATGAACACACCATAGAGGTCCAGTTGCCCTTTCTCCAGGTACTCGGCAGGCGCTGCAAGATCGTTCCGCTTCTATTTGGAAATCCGACAGTAAAAAACTGCCGGATACTCGCAGATGCAATCCGGGCCTCCGCCGGGAGCAAAACCGTTTTCGTGCTGGCCAGCACAGATATGTCCCACTACCCGGACTACCAATCCGCCTGCAGGGTTGACCAGTCAACGCTGGATGTGATGAAGGAGATGGATATCAACCGGCTTTTCTCCCATCTTTCCGAAATGGAAACCCAAAGGTCCATACCGAACCTGCGTACAGCCATGTGCGCAAGAGGCGGGGTAGGCACGGCCATGCTGGTTGCCAGGGCCGGGGGCGCCGACCGCCTTCAGGTCCTGCGGTATGCCAATTCGGGAGATATCCCGTCAGGGAACAGATATCGTGTTGTCGGCTACTGCGCCGTGTTGATGGTGAAAACGACAGGTACAGGCCCGAAAAAAGCCCTTCCATGAAATCTCAGATCATTTGATACGGGTCGATATCCAGGACCAGCCGGACGCCGACGGACTTCAGAAAGCTTCTTGAACGGATTTCCATATCCGCCAGAAGATGCTGAAGGAGTGCCGCGCTCCGGCTCTTTATCAGGATCTGCCATCGGTATTTTCCCTTTATCCGGGAAACGGCCGCTTCTACAGGCCCGAGGACCTGCAAATCTTTCCCTCTCTTCGGCCATCTGCTCAACATCCCTCTGATATCCCGTGCCAGGAAATACGCCGCATCCGAAGTTTTTGTCCGGCTGTTCCCCTTCAGTCTCAAAAATGCCAGGTGTGAGAATGGCGGGTATCCGAGTTGCCGCCTCAAATCCGCTTCCTTTTCAAAAAACAACTGAAAATCGTGGGTTGTGGCTGCACGGATGGCATAATGATCCGGATTAAAAGTCTGAATGATTACTTTTCCTTTCTGAGCCCCTCTTCCGGCCCTTCCGGCTACCTGAGACAGAATCTGAAAAGTCCGTTCCGCTGCCCTGAAATCCGGGAACCCCAGAGACAAATCTGCGGAAATGACGCCTACCAGTGTAACCATCGGAAAATCATAACCTTTTGTAATCATCTGCGTGCCAACAAGGATATCAATTTTATGATTGCTGAATTCTTTCAGAATCCCCTCAGCCTGACCTTTTCTCCGCGTGCTGTCAGCATCCATTCGGGCAATCCGGGCTGCTGGAAAAAGTTTTTCAAGGTCCTGTTCCAGCTTTTCGGTTCCAAACCCGTATGGTCGCAGCCTCGGAAATCCGCATGCCGGACACTTGATATCCGTTCCGGAGGAAAATCCACAGTAGTGGCAGTTCAGCCGGTCTCCTTCCAGATGATAGGTGAGGGTGATATCGCAATTTGGACAGCTGACGGGATTCCCGCAGGAACGGCACAGATACAGGGGGAAAAAACCGCGCCGGTTTAAAAATAGAAGGGTCTGGTTCCCGGCTGTCAGATTCTGCTCCACGGCCTCTCTGAGACCGGGGCTCAGGGCCTCCTTCATCCCCTGCTGTCCTTCGAACGACCGCATATCTATGACTTCCACGTCCGGAAGCGGCCGGTCACCCACCCTTCTGGGCATTGAAACCAGATGGTATCTGCCGTTGATAGTGTTCTGATACGACTGGACAGATGGTGTGCCGGAACCAAGAACCACCAGGGCTTTTTCGATCTTCGCACGCATGACGGCTGCGTCTCTCGCCTGATAACGGGGACTTGCATCCTGCTTGTAGGCGGAATCGTGTTCCTCATCCACGATAATCAATCCCAGTCTCGGTAAAGGAGAGAATAATGCTGATCGGGCGCCTATTACCAGATCCGCATCTCCTGCAGCGATTCTCATCCACTCGTCATATCTTTCACCCCGGCCGAGCCTGCTGTGATAAATCGCAATCCGGTTGCCAAGCCGGGACCTGAACAGTCCCGCCATGTATGCAGCAAGCCCGATTTCCGGCACCATTAATATCGCCTGCCTGCCCTGTCTGATCACATGTTCCACTGCCCGACAATATACCTCCGTTTTTCCACTGCCTGTGACACCGAACAGCAGGCTTACTGAAAAAGTCTTTTTGTTGAGAAGTTTCCTGATGTGGGCCAGTGATGACTTCTGCTGTTCATACAGTTCCACGGGAATAACGCCCGGCCGGATGATCTCTCCTGCGGGATTTCTGTACACGGCCATCCGGCTGCTTTCAAGCGCTCCTTTCTTAATCCATTTGTTGACCAGATAGGAAGCATTGGTAAATTTGGCTTTCAGATCTTTCAGCAGAATCGTCTTCCGTTCATCAATTGCTTTCAAAAATTCCAATTCATTTTTTGCCTTGAGGCGACCCTCACTACTCAAAACAAGTGTGCGGATATCCACCCCTTCCCGAAGTCTCACACAGGACAGCATCAGCGGACCGGCCTGATCTCTGCGTGTTTTCTCACGGATGACCACCCAGCCCTGCCGTCTCATGAACGCTATCTCAGACAAGGGCCAGGGGAACGGTTTTCCGGGGTTTTCCCGGATCCAGCAGAGACGTTTTGACTCCTCGCAGGAGGCCGGTAGTCCGTCAAGAATCGCCAGACCTTTTTCAGTGAGCGAAACCGTCTTGTACGCTTTTGCATTCAGCCCGCCGGGCAGCGCGGATTGAATCAGCCGGCCGACAGGATAAACATAATATTCAGACATCCATTCAAAAAAAGGGACCA
>CAYTJI010000071.1:0-7577 GCA_964438065.1 uncultured Desulfobacteraceae bacterium
ATTAAAAGCATAACTTCCTTTTTGAAAATAGTTTATGCAGGTTTTAGGTTACAATAGCTCAGAGGACATTCCAGAGCTCAGGCTGAACCCGTATGCCTGAATCTCCTGGGACACGGCAGACCCGGAGAAACATCATTTACCACCCTGTCACGGAGTCCACCCTGCGGCTGACCGGCCCGCGAGCCAGCCTGTTGAAAAAGCGGCCTGCAGATTATATCCCCCGGTATCCGCATCGATGTCCAGCACCTCGCCGGCAAAATACAGGCCCTGTATCAGGCGGGAAGCCATGGTTCGGGGATCCACCTCCCGGGTATCCACCCCGCCGGCCGTGACAATGGCCTCGGCCAAAGGCCTGTGCCCCGAAATCCCGATCCGGAAATGCTTCAGCCAGAAAAGGAGTCGTTTCCGCTCATCCGCCGTGATCTGATGGCCCGGTTTTTCAGCGGGGATCCCGGTTTGCTCGACGGCGACAGGAATCAGCTTTCCGGGAAGCAGTCCTTTGAGCAGGGCCCGGAACGGCTTTCGGCCCTGGGCATCCAGATCCCGCAACAGACGGGCATCCAGTTTTCGCGCGTCCAGGGCGGGCTTGAGATCAACCGACAGAAACACCTTCCGGTCTTGTCTCAAGGCCTCCACAACGGGCCTGCTCAGAGAAAGGATGACCGGCCCGGACACACCGAATGAGGTAAACATCATCTCTCCGAACATTCGGGCCCGCATTTTTCCATCCGCCAGCATCCGGACATTTACATTCCGCAAGACCAGTCCGTCCAGCTGCCCGGCGGCAGGGACAGCCGTCTCAAGCGGTACCAGGGACGGCCGAATCGGTACAATTGCGTGTCCAACGGATTCGGCCAGCCCGTACCCGTCACCGGTAGATCCGGTAGCCGGATAAGAGGCCCCGCCGGTGGTTACAATCGTGGAATTTCCGCTATACCGGCGACGCACAGCCCTGTTCAGCCGTTTGGAAAAACAGCTCGCCTCCACCCCGACAACCTGCCCGTTTTCAACCAGCAGCCGCTCGACCCGTGAACGGGTTTTAATGGTTACCCCGCACTCACCCACCCAGGCCACAAGCCGGTCGACCACCTCCTGTGCACAGGCACCGGCGGGGAAGACCCGCCCGCCTCTTTCCGTTACAGTAGAAAGGCCGAGTTCCTCGAAGAAAACGATAAGTTCCGAATTAAAGAACCGAAAAAAGGCCTGCCGGAGAAAACGGCCATTCAATCCGAAATGAGAGATCGCCTCGGATAATTCCGCCGTGTTGGTCAGGTTGCAACGCCCTTTACCGGAAATACGAAGCTTTCGCCCCGGGCGACTCATCTTCTCCAGAACCAGTGTCTCGGCCCCCAGCCGTGCCGCCTGTCCCGCAGCCATCAGTCCGGCTGCACCGCCACCTGCCACGATGACACGTTGCACGGCCATACACGATACCCCCCCAGGGCATTGCAGGCAGTCGTCTCCGCATGCCCTCGACCCTGCGCATCTCACATCCCGACGCAGTGGGCAGACCGGAAAAACAAGATCCACTTCCTGCGGAAAAACGGAAAATTAAAATCTTGAGACGCATATATTAATATGATAGTCCTTGGCATTCAAGGCGAATATATTTTGAAATCAGGCGACTCCGGACCGGGAAAGCCAAACGGCCTCCCCGACCCCCCCCCCGCTTTCAGGCCAGCCTCCCGTAACATGGAGACAGACTGTTGAAATATCTCTCGTTCCGTATTCTCTTGCTATGCGTCATACTACCCCCTTCCCTCTATCTGTCATCTCTTCGGGGACTGGAGATTTTTCTCCAGAAAAGATGGACTGCTGAATTGCAGAAGGTCATGATCTCCGATTCAAAATCCCTCCTGGAAGGCCGGACCAGAATCGAGGATGAAATCAGGAAAAAGATCAGTGACTATCTCGCATCGAAACATATTCTGAAGTGGGGGGTCATTGCCCGGATTGTCGTTAAAAGCGGGAGCGGCAGATGGCTGTATCCCGTGTTTGACCGGGAGATCCCCGATCTGCCCGAATCTCCTTCCACCTCACAGGACAAAGATCTCAATCCATCGAAAGACATGATTCGTATTGCCCGGCACAACTGGAAAATCATGCAGCAAGGCATCCGGTTCGGCCTGAGCGTCCGAATCCCCAAGGAAACATTGCTGGCCAACGGCATCCTCTTCTTTTACATATTTGTGTTCCTTTCCCTTCTCTACGGAGTCTACCGCAAAACGGCTAAAGAAGCCCGGCGGATCGAAATCCGAAACCAGGAAGCCATGGAAGCTGTAAACAAGAGTCTGGAGACTGCCAGGAACAGACTGAAAGAAATCGCACTGAGAGAAAAGGATTACCGGCAGGAGATATCAAGACTCAGGGATGACCTGCATCTGGCAACAGACAGGGTACGTGAAACAGAAGAAGAAGCCCTGAGCGAAATGGAACAGCTTGAGAAAAAACTGCGTGAGAACGCCTCCGTGAAAGAGGATCTTGAGTTCGAAGTTCTTCATTTAAAGGAAGAACTGGAAAGGCTGGAGTCGGTCCGGAAAATTCCTGCCAAAAAACAACAAAAGCAGGTGCAGGTCACCCTTAAACGCTTCCGGACACTCTACAAGAACATTGTAATCCAGGAACGGGCCGTCGAGGGGTTCCTGAATCTCGGAACCGATCTGCAGCTTCGGGCCGAAGAACTCATCCACAACATGGATGTTGACAGCACCAAACTGACAGTAAAAAGAAAAATATTTTCCAGGAAGGGATCGATCCCGACTTTTGAATGCGAGTTCGGATACCGGGGGAGGATTTACTGGAGACCCGGGCCAGGGTCAAAAACCGAAATTCTTGTGATTGGCACCAAGAACTCTCAAACCAAGGACCTGGCCCATATTGAAAAACTCTGATGCCGAACAAGGGCCTTTCGGAATCGCAGGCGACTGCCCCTGACAACGACGCGCCCGAAACCCGTACTGGGTGACAGGGCTCCGGAGCACGCCGTTCAATCATCAGGTTCGTCAGGTTCGAAGAAAGGTTCTTACGAATTTTGCCCAGTTCTCCCCTTCCAGTTCTTCAAAAATGTCTTTTACGGATGCGCCGCCGTCCGCGGCGAGCCTGAGGTCACCATTGGCCAGTGAGAACAGCTTCTCTCTTTCGTCATTAAGGTAATTGTCCGCTTCCTCTCCGTAATGAAGGCCTTTGAGATCCTTGCGCAAACGGGTTGGTTCGATAATGAACAACCAGCCCTCTTCATACGGGGATTCGTGAATCACTTCCGGATGATCAAGCAGACGTTCATTCACATGAGAAACGATCCCGTCCACGGGTGAAAGGACCCGGGCGGTCTCGCCGTTACGCCGCACCTGAAACCCGACCTCCCCCTGCCTGAGCTCGCGGCCGATGTTCGGGGGGTCTATCGTCTTCAGTTTTCCCAGAAGTTTCTGCGCAAAATCATCGAGCCCGACCCGCACACGACCGCCGTATTCGACCTTTGCCCATGTATGGCCATCATGATAATAGAAGTCCTCGGCCAGCTCAAAACCTGCGATCTCCCGGGTTCTCACCGAAAGCGGTTCAATCTGCATGCGGGCCTGCATCATCTGGTCAAAGGAGCAACTTCCGCAGTCATACGCATTGGGACATATCTTGCGGACAACCTCGCCGGTAAACATATACCGGCATTTTCTCCGGGAAGCGGGAAGCATCATCATCTTTTCGACCCATGTTTCGGTGAATTTGTCCGGAGGACTCTCAACAGGCGGCAGGTGAATCGCCTCCTTCTGCCGCGAGATCTTCAGCTGCATGCCGTGGTCATAGGCGCAGGTGGAGCAATCAAAGTTATTGTCGCAGAGCTTGTAGGAAACCACGCCTGCTTCCATCCACACACATTTTTTCTTGCCGGGCGGCACGATCTTCATGGATTCTCTTTTCGCTCCCATGTCTTTCTCCTTTCCCGTGTGTTTTTTTATGATTTACAATCCGGGTTGCCATTTTGCTTTCGCGTTTTGATCTACTTAAAGAGCAATGCCCGTGCCGGAAATGATATTGCGGACCATTTTTCATACAACTAGCTGTATTTATTAATCTTGCTGAGTCGCTTCACCTGGGCATCCGAAACCGCCCATTTGCCGGAATTTCAAACAGTCATTTCATGTTTGAGCCGAAAAATCAGACAACTTATGGATATTTAAATATAATTTTGGAATGCCGAAAAATTATACAGATGTCGCATTTCTCGGCATTCCAAATACTTCACTTACACGTCTTCGAGATACCATTTGAAAAGATCGGAACAGGTGGGGCAGAAGCGGGATTTTTTGTTATCCGTATCCCGGATTCGGCTGGAAGAGTGCATCACACACCCGCGATCCCGGCAATGGGTAAGGCCCAGGGAATGACCGAGTTCATGAAGGGCGGTCTTTTCAACACGTTCCAGGAATAGTTGGGAGTTTGGGGATTCTTCATAAAACTGCGGGCGGAGACGATGGAGGGAAATAACCGCGCACGGGCCTTCCATCTGGGCAATGCCGAAGATATACTTCAGAATAGGCACAAACAGATCCACATGGGTAATGCCCATAAATTTCCGGGTATCCGGAGGACGCCGTTTGATCAGATCCTTGATGATGAGTTTTGCATTATATTGGCCCCGTCGCTCATCATAGGCATATTGCGGTTCTTCGATTTTTGCGGATATCCGGCACCCAACCCCGCATGTCTCCTGAAAACAGGCCACGATGCGGTCGAGCACATCCCGGTCAACAGATCCGATCGGGCAGATTGTAATGAAAACGGACAAAACGATTTAGGATTCCTCCTCCTTTCTGATCCCGTACTTCTCTATTTTGTTATAGAGTGTCTGACGATCAATATCCAGTTCACGGGCGGTTTGACTGATATTCCAGTTGTTTTCATCCAGAATCTTTTTGATATGGATCTTTTCCATCATTTTCAGTGACTTGGGGAAATTCTGAGGGGCAGGGACATCCCCGGAAAACGGCAGATCCTCAGCCACGATCTCCCTGCCGGTACCGATGACCAACGCCCTTTCAATAACATTTTCCAGTTCCCTCACATTTCCCGGCCAGTCATAGTCCATGAGCAGCTTCATGGCTGAAGAAGAGACTACAGGCTCCTCCTTGTTCATCTCAAGCGCGTATTGTTTTACAAAGGATTTTACCAGGAGCGGGATATCCTCTTTCCTGTCCCGCAAGGGCGGCATATGAATGGAAATCACGTTCAACCGGTAATAAAGGTCTTCGCGAAATCGTTTTTCACGAATGGCCTTCTGCAAATCACGATTGGTTGCCGCAATAATCCGGACATCAACCTTTTTTACCTCTTCACTTCCCAGTCGCCGGATCTCCCTGTGTTGCAGGACCCGCAGGAGATCGACCTGTGTTTTTAAACTGATGTCACCAATTTCATCCAGAAACAGGGTACCGTTATCCGCCATCTCAAACCGGCCTCTTTTTGCATGATCCGCGCCGGTAAAGGCCCCCTTTTCATAGCCGAACAGCTCGCTCTCCAGCAGCGTATCCGGCAACGCGCCACAGCTGAGCGTGATGAACGGCATGAAACACCTGTGGCTGTTCCCGTGAATCGCCTGCGCGACCAATTCTTTTCCCGTACCGCTTTCCCCGGTAATCAGGACGGTTGAATCGGTCGGTGCCACACGGGTGATCATTTCAAAAATCTCCTGAATGACATCGCTCTTGCCGATAATCTCGTCGAACTGGTATTTTTCTTCCAATTTTCTGCGGAGCAGGATATTTTCATCGACCAGGTTCTTGTGCGCAATGATTTTCTCTATGTGAATCTCCAGTTCATCCGGGTCAAACGGCTTTACCAGGTAGTCAAAGGCACCAACTTTCATTGCCTGAACCGCCGTATCCACGGTCGCGTAGGCGGTCATCATAATGATTTCCGTGTCCGGTTTGATTTCCTTGAGCCTTTTCATCGTCTCAAGTCCGTCCATCCCCGGCATCTTCAGGTCCATCAGAACCACCTCAAAATTTTTTTCACGGATTATGGAAATCGCCTCTTCACCGCTGGCCGCCTGACTCACTTCATAGTCATCTTCCATCAACCAGTCCGTCAGGCTTTCCCGCATGACGGCTTCATCGTCAACAATAAGGATCCTCGGTTTCTTTGCCATGGTATTGCGTCCTCCATTTATTCGAGGCTACCGGTACTTATCATTGTGAAGCAGGGAGATGAACCCTGAAAGTCGTACCCTTCCGCAGTTCGCTTTCCACTTCAATGATTCCCTTGTGCCGGGTGATAATACCAAAAACCACGGAAAGACCCAACCCGACCCCTTTCGTCTCTTTTTTGGTGGTAAAAAAAGGCTCGAAAATTTTTTTCTGATCTTCTTTTGATATGCCGCAGCCCGTGTCCCGAATCATCACCTCCACAAAACCTGTTTTTTCACTCCGCCGGACCGTCACCGTCAAGGTCCCGCCCTCGGACATGGACTCGGACGCATTGACCATAAGGTTCAGAAAAGCCTGCTCCATCTGTTTGAAATCACACTCAACAGGCGGTAGATCCGGCTCGATAACCTTTTCCAGGCGGATCTGCCTGATTTCCATGTCATGAATAATCAGGTCCAGAGTCCTGTCAATAATACGTTCGATATTGTTTGCTTCAATCGTCACGCCGGACTGACGGGAGAAGGCGAGCAGATTTTTCACGATTTCACCGCACCTGAAAGTCTCCGATTCCATTGTCTTCAGGTATCGCGAAATATCTGCAAGTTTTTCAGCCGTGAATTTGTTCCGATCAATCAGCTTCATAATTAATCGGTTATAGGTCAAAACAGCGGAAAGCGGGTTGTTTATCTCATGGGCGATGCTGGCGGAGAGTTTACCGAGAGATGCCAGCTTCTCGGACCGGATGACCTGTTCCTGGGCCATCTTGAGTTCATGATAAGCCTGGCTGAGCTCCGCGTACAGGTTTGCATTCTCAACAGAAATCCCGATCTGATTGCCAATGGAGTGGAGCAACTCAACATGGTAGTCAGAAAATTTGATCATGGAATGGCTGGACACCGCCATCACGCCAACCGGCTTGCCTTTGGAACGGAGAGGAATGTATGCGGTCGCTTTCAACCCTTCTTCGATAAAGCTGTTAACATAGGGGTCCTCTGCGCGCGAAAAGTTGTCAACAACCCGGATTCTTCCCGTGATAACCGTCTGGCCCAGAATCCCGTCCCCCTTCTCCCTGGACCGCACCCAGGGCTTGGACATAAATTTCTTTGTAAATCCTTTGTATGCAGCCAGATGAAGCACCTGCCTGTCGTCATCCAGGAGATAGATTCTCACACTGTCCGTTTCAAGGATCTCGATCATCTTGTTCACGGTGTTTTCGAGAATCTTATCCAGATCCAGACTACTGCTGATGGTGTTGGATACGGCCTTCAGGATACCCAACCGGATATTCCGCCGCCTCTCAACTTCCGCCATTATGAAATTGTTTTTCGAGCTATCCCTGAGAATAAGCACGCGACCCACATCCTCTCCCTGTTCATTCGTGACCACGCTGCACTTAATCACGGCGTCAAACTCCCGGTCCTTTCTGCCGACCAGGCG
>CAYTJI010000072.1:0-7506 GCA_964438065.1 uncultured Desulfobacteraceae bacterium
TATGTCTGCGCCCTTGCCGCCTTGCACCTGCCTGCTGCAGGCAGGTCTTCGGCAAACGCGATGCTTGCAGGATTCAGTCGGCATGCATCCCTTTATCTCCCAGTCTGCACTAATTTTCTCAATGTAATATCGCCGGGTTTGTAACCCATCTGATTGACCAGCATGCGAAGCCAGAACTGACTCATATGGTCTGCCTGAAAGTCATATACCAGACCGATACCTGTGCCGAAAAGAGTTTCACCCTTGGAGCGGACTTCTCTGCCCCTTATGGGCACCCAGGATTTCCACAATTTCATCTGCCGATCATACATGTCTGCAAGCGCAACCGGAACATATGTCGGCCAGTAAGGCCACGCCTGGCAATAGAAGACCTTCTTTCCATAGATATGCCGAATTGTGGGTATCGCCTCGACTATGTGAAACGGCAGAATGGCCCAGCCTGCCCTTACAAATTTCCTGCCGACATCGTAAGTTATGTTTTTGCTTATCCGTCCCCTGGCGTCGATAAAATCAAATGAGAGGTCCGGTTCCCAAGGCGCCAGCATATACTTTATCCCGAGCAGCCTGAATTTCCAATACGAATATGGCTCCTGGAGGCCGAAACCGTCGCCATAAGTAAGATCAGATCCGGCAATATTGTCCTGCCATGTGGTCGCGCTTACTCGCATCGTTTTCTTCAGATTGGGCAAATAGGCAAAACCGGTGTCATAATTTTTTGCGTCATCATAGTACCGCACAGTATATTGTCCCAGCCCTTTTACTACCAGCGGATAAGTAATAACGCTTACTCTCTTCCACATGATGTTCTCGCAGCCTTTAATCGCTCCGAGCGGGGGGACCTTTGTCCGGGTCGTACACTTGATATAATCCTGTTTGAACATGTACTTTTTATAGGGTTTTCCCGCTGAATTAACGAATAGGATCTCGTTCGGATCGGTGCGCCATTCATCCCACACCCGTCCGTATTTTATATTTGCCATAACTTCCATGCCGGTCTTGGGCTCTGAATACGGAAGCCCGCCGGGCCAGGGCGTCCCAATCTTTTCATAGTAGACCGTCCCGTTCTCATCCATAACCGCCTTGCCCCGGTTTCTTTCGGTGGCTTCCCTGAAATACCTGGAAACGAGCCTTTCAGGCGGCCGATTCATGGCTGACATCCTCAAAACAAGCCCCCTCTTTACCATCTCGTAGGTACCCGGATCCAGATATGCCTTGACCAGATCAACATTATTCCTGTCTATCAGGTCCCCGATCTTTACCTTTCCGCCGGACAGTTCCTCAATGGTCGGGACCGGGGCCTTGCCTTTTATCACATCTCTGACAGAAGGGATATCAGCGGCTTTAAGCACACCGGGACAAAGCAGAATAAAAAGGGCGGGAATTACTGTCGTTACCACCCGGCATTTTATTGTCTTCAGAGCATTCATTTTATTGTCTCCTCTTTTTCACTAAAATTGATAGGTAATTCTGGCATATACCTCGTCAAGCCAGTAAAAGTAGGCCTGCGTGTTCGGGTTCCCATAAACGCCATGAGCCGGGTCTCCGGAATAGGCGCTGCCTCCCTGCCACATGGCGTAAAGGTCAAATCGCCATTTGTCTCCGGGGTAAAACCCAAGCCTCGGTTTTATCTGGTAAGACCCGTCCGGCATCCAGGTACACCTGAATTCCGTCTCGATTTGACGGTGCAGGAAGTCTTGTGTCAGTATCAGGGTTATCGAATCCCTTGATATTTTTTCAACGCTGTTTGATCTGGACAACGGTCCTGGAATCCACTTCACATCGTTATGGTTTTCGACTATTTTTTGGGCGTATTGTAACTTGATATTCAGGGGATCATAACCCGGGGGCAGCAAAAACTGTTTGGTCATCAGCAGGAGCGCCCAGTTCCATTCGTCCGTCTCTCTGATATGGGGATAGGGCACATGAGCGTCCTGCCAGGGCATATTGGGTATGTAGTTGGCCTCAAATGTGGCGCTCGTGTTCAGCGGCTGATCCCAGGCATAGTTCAGGGTGATTCCATATACATTAATCTGAGGCCATTTTGTTTCCAGAGTACCAAAGAATGGCGGCCCTGGCGGCCTTTTATAGTTCGGTTGACCGTCATCGGTATACAGGTACAGGTAGTTCAGGGTCCAGCCGAACTGATCTATTTTGCCGCCTAATCGAAGGCCCCATTCCTCATCACCTCTTCTGTCGTAATGCGTGTCCTTTAACGAAGATTGAACAAGTGTCTTTGCATAGGGGCTGCCCGGTTCCGGGTTCCACGTAGGGGAAGTATCCCCCGGGTTAAAAAATCCTTCAATATACAGATCCGTAAGCCAGGGAACCCCTGTCTCGATACTGTACGAGGCCCGGATCATCCATTCCGGTATCTTGATGTTTTCATATTCCTCGATCTCATAGATATTATGCCATGACAGGTCCAGCGGATTAATGATATCCATGATCTGTATACCGACCATTTCCCCCCAGGACACGATCTGCTTGCCCGTCCTGAGCCAGAGATCCCCGAGGTAAAAATCGGCGTATAGTTCCCATATCTCCGCCGCAATGTTATCGTCTCTGCCGCTCATCAGGTAACCACCGTACCGAACTCCCCCGGGCATGGCAAAATGGTCATATTCATGAAGATGATCGTCCAGCATATCTGTCTGATCATATACCACTCTTGTTCTTGTGTAGAATCTGAAGATATCGGTAGGCATGTATGTCAATTCCGTTTGGAAAGTTGACCGTGAGAGATTCAACCAGTTGTTGTGCCGCTGAGTCCCGGCATACTTGTTATAGGGATTCATGACACCCATGGAAACCGCCATTGCGTGGCGGAAAAAACCGGCCAGAACAAGATTGTCCGTCAGGTAGATATCGGCCCTGGCATCCACAACTCCCACGAAGAAAACCAAGAAAACCAACATCCAACACCTTTTTTTGACCAACCAACCGGAACACATCTTTAACCCTCCTTTTTTAGATAGTTTCCATCCATAAATGGCCTTTTTGCGCAATCCCTGTGTCAATCTTCGGGATCATTTGCCAGCCTGTCCCGTTAAATTCACGATAGTGACAGCGCAGCGTATTTAATCGGGGCGGTTATTTTTTCGCACATCTTGATCCTGAACAAAAATCCTCGCTTTGGCGGGTAAAGGCATATTCGCGGTTAAACCGCCGGAATCGCCACAGCCTGAAACAAACCGGATCGAATCTAACCCGTTCCAGAAATTTCGGCCTAAAAATATTGACCAAGGTTGGAATAACCACCAACGCGGCCACAAGGTTTATAAACATAATAAAGGCCAGCAGAAGCCCCATCTCCGCCTGGAATTTCATGCTGGAGAGCAAATACCAGAAGATCACCCCGACAATCATCGTTGTAGCGGCAAAAAAGATCGCCTTTCCCGTAGTCCTTATCGCACGGATAGGAACTTCGGAAGCATACTTTCCACCTGCGGCCTGGAACTCTTCACATATACGCGAAAGAAGATATATCCCATAGTCTATCCCTACCCCCACCCCTACGGAAACGACAGGCAAGGTATTAATATTGAGGCCGATTTTCAGATAATGCATAAGGCTCAATGCGATAACATTGGTCAGGTTCAGGGGAATCATAAGAATGATTGCAGCAGCCACTGACCGAAAGGTCAAAGAACATAGCAAGAAAACCACGCCCATCACTAAAATGAAATTCAAGAACTGTGAGCCTTGCACGGTCTCGTTCACTGCGGCAAGAACACCCAGGTTCCCCGAAGCCAGCTGAATGGTACACTTCTGTCGGGCCAGCATGTCCTTTTTCTCTGCCATAAACGTCCGAACGCTTTGAATGGCGCCTGTCAAGGTATTACGCATATGATCCTTGTACCAGACGATTACATTGGCTACGCTTTCATCCTGGGAAAAATAGAGGTTGTAATCTCCAGGCGCGGAGTGGCTGTTTATCGTACTAAAAAGTTCTCCCATTTGTTTCTTGTTTTTCGGAAGCACCTCCCATTTGGGATATCCCCCATAGATGGCTCTGTGGAGATATTGCAACCTGTCTGATATTGAAAGTGTGCAGGCCACGTGAGGCTGTGTTTCCATATAATTCTGAAATGAACTCAGAACGCTCAAGAATCCGGGATCTTCCACGGCCCTCGGGCCATGTCCCTCAAACAGGACATACAGTTCTTCCGTTCCGGGAAAATTTCTGTTCATCTGCGCAACAGCGATATTGTAATCTGAATCTTCCCACAAGATAGGACTACCCGGATGGATGTCTCCGATGTTAACCTTTGAGGCCATCCACCCCGCAGCTACCGCCAGCACAATCGTTCCGATAAAAGTGACTTTACCCGCCTTTCCATAACCCAGTTTTGCAATCACGCCGAGGATTTTCTGGGTCACCCCCTTTTCCATATCTACTATCGTTCCAATATTTTTCGGGTGCCATGCGGCAGCATAGGAAATAAAAACGGGTGTAAACAACACCCCGGTAATAATATTCGAAAATGCCCAGAATCCACACAGGTAGGCCAGCTTCTGCATCATGGGAATCGGTGCCACGGCAATCAGAAGTATCCCCAGGGCATCAGTCACAATCCCCAGCACCCCGGGTGGGAAGATATGCTCCAGTGCCTCGATGCAGGCCTTTTTCACATTTTTCTCTTTCTGCGCATGATAAATCTCAAAATACCGCTCGGTGTACTGGACCGAATGGCTTAATGACCTGGCCACAATTAACACGGGAATTACCAGGGTCAGCGGTTCCACGGTATAGCCCAAAAGTCCACTGAAGCCCAAAAACCAAATGACCCCCAGGATCATCGGGGGCAGGTGGACCACAACGCCCAGGATATTTCGAAAATACAGCCAGAGGAGACATACCAGGGCCAGAAAG
The DNA here is from genome assembly GCA_964438065.1 of uncultured Desulfobacteraceae bacterium. Classification (GTDB taxonomy): domain Bacteria; phylum Desulfobacterota; class DSM-4660; order Desulfatiglandales; family Desulfatiglandaceae; genus CAYTJI01. The sequence continues at coordinate 4,874 of CAYTJI010000072.1, forward strand.
GTTACCGCAAATATGGTATACATCTCTTTGAGATTTTTATTGACCCAGCCCATCAGTATGGGTTCTCCTGCGGCGTAAACGACATGGTCGGCGTCTGATTCCGCCTGAATGAGTTTTTGCACACTTTTGAAAATCGTGCCATAATCCATCAGGCGCTCGATAAAAGCGGCGGTAAAGAGTACCGATTTTTCATCCCGGGACACCCACACACCGTAAACCCCGCCGGCCTCCCGCACCGATTCCCTGAACTTTTTCATATCAGAAGGAATCCCGTCCATGAGGTTTACCGTGATAACACCGTCCTTTGTAATCTTTGTTTTCTTTATCTTGCGCGAGGCGATGGAATACACATGGTTGTGATTCACCCCCGGGATGACATCAAGGCCGTCGGTGATGCGAATGACCTTTCCCAGGGTTTCTTTGTTATAGATGTCCCCCTTTTTGACCTGAAGCATCATGAAGACCTTGAAGGGGCTCCCCAACTGATCCTTATATTTTTCATGGATCTTGATAAACGGGTGATTGGGAGGGTAGAGGTCGGTAAGCTCGGTCTTGATCACAACGTTTTTTATCTGGCAGAAAAAAAAAGCGGTGATCATCAGAATTAAACCAAGCGTCACATGACGGTATTCTATAACCCGGGCGGATATTATCTTTATCATTGCATGGCCTCTTTACTCTTTTGGGATAATTCCCGTCTTTAGAATGATAGCCCTTCCGACACTCCACACCGCTGCCGAATCGGATGGAATAATCCATGCATCCACAAACCAGGGATAAGGCGGATGAAGATCTGTCGCCGCCTTGTCCCATGTTTTCCCCCCATCACTTGTTTCGATTATCGTTCCATGATCACCGACGATCACCCCGTAGTTATTGCAGAATCGGATCTTGAACAAGCTGTTTTCCTTCTCAATAACGACCTTTTTCCAGATCTTTCCCCCGTCTTCCGTCTTAACAGAAAAACCGTTCTGTCCTACGGCCCAGCCTTCTTTAGCGTTCACAAAAGAAATCGAAAAAAGGGGAGGTAAAAGGCCGATATGGACGATACGCCATTGTTTCCCTCCGTCTTCGGAATGGAGAATGGTTCCGGAATCGCCCACAATCCAGCCGGAGGTTTCATTATTGAAAAAGATATCATAAAGGTTTATGCTGAGAATGCCTGCATCCAAGAGATCCATCGGCAAACGGCTAATCCAGTCAAAATCAACGGTTTTCCATGACGAACCGCCATCAACCGTTCTTAAAATCGTTCCATCCGCACCGACAATAAAGCCCTTGGACCTGTCAAGGAAAAATACCCGCATAAGGGACATGGCGACATTGGATGGTTGTCTGAGCCAATGCTTACCGCCGTCATCGGTATGCATGATCAATCCGGACTCGCCTACTATCCAGCCTTTTTCACCGATAAAAAAGATATCATTAAAGATCTCCTCCGATATCGTATACCTGTTCCAGCTTTTACCCCCATCTGCCGTCATTAGGATGAGGCCGTCGGCACCCACAATCCAGCCGTTACGGTTATCAATAAAATGGATTCCAAATAGCTTGTCTCTTGGATTCAGCAGGAAGCCTTGATGGATTTTGCGCATCCCGGAAGGGCATTCTACTGCAGAAGGCGTATCCATTCGGACTAATGGCAAACCGTGTTGTTCTGCGAATAGGCAGGTAGGAGCAAGGCATAGGCCTGCAAGGAAAAAAAACCAAATCTTACCCATCCAATTACCCACCTTACCACACTGTTTTTGCACCCATCCCTTCGCTTCAGGGAGGGGGGATAAGTGATACACCCACACAATTGATCTCTTTGTCTTCAGACTTTACTTGTTTATGCATAACGGACGCATAGAATTATCGTTTGGCGGATCACGGTTGTTTGTATATAAATTAATTATGTATAAATATTTTGTGCGCTATATATTACGATTCCACCCGATTGTCAACATATTTTTATGGCTTCAGGAATTCCGATATAAGGATGAAAAAAGTGACTTTTTTAAAAATTGCATGGTATCGATTTTTCTTCTCTTTTTTAACGTTGCCACGAGAAGGGGCCTGAAAGCGCACACTCGGTATGGGAGTCCCTGATCAGGCATGGACATAGGAGCATATTAGGCACGATGGAGGAAGGAAAAGGAGTTACGATGCTCTATTTAAGGCGAAGGTGGGCCTTGAAGCTGTGCGTGGAGAGAAAACCATTGCGCGACTGTCCAGCGAGTTTGGGGTGACCAAATCAGACAATGGAGAAAGCAGTTGTTAAATGAGCTTACCGGCATTTTTCTTGATGGCAGGAAGCGCTCTGATAAGGACTCAGGGCAACTTACTGCTGAGTGGTACATGGAGTTGGACGGACATAAATTGGCTTTGTAAAGATTATCGCTTGCATGTCCCGCATCAATTTGAATGCGGCCATAAAGGTTGCGGTTTTTGAAAACAGTTTACCCTGCGGGAGCGCCGATGTTATCCCGCCTGGAGGCGGGACGGCGTCGGCAAGGACTTGATGTATCGTCGTACGTCCGCGCCCTTGCCGCCCGGCATCTCCGGCAAATTCGACGCTTGCAGGATTTACGGGAAAGCGCTTTATGTCCTTTGTGAAGACCTACACGGAACATTTCCGGTCCTACCGTCAT
>CAYTJI010000073.1:0-1222 GCA_964438065.1 uncultured Desulfobacteraceae bacterium
GGATTCGCGGAAGACCATGGTCATCGGTACATGGCAGAGCATGGACGACTGGCTGAGCTGGGAACAGGATCCGCGCAGAAAGGAACTGGAGGCACAACTGGAGCGGTTTCCGGAAGCGCCGGCCGAATATGATGTCTATGTTTACAGCAAGTACTGCCTGTCTGTAAGCGGGGACGGCAGTTGAAACGAGGAGGGTGTTATGAAGGATTCTATGAAGTTGTGCAGATCCTGCTCCCCCCGGGGCTGCTGATGTCCCGGGGGGAGCAGTTGAACGGCTGAAGGGGGGACGCTAACCTGTGCAATGATCGGAGGGGATATCTGTATGTGATGGTCAGGCCTGTATTTCTTGCAACCTGCCGGTTCGGCGAAAGGAGGCACCATGAAGAAACAGATCATAAATTATGAAACTCTGATAAAAATTACCAGAGCGATCTCCCATTCCAGAGACCCGGAAGAGGTCGTTCTCATGACCGTGGAAGGGATCAAAACTGCGCTGGATGTGAAAGGATGCGCGCTGTTCCTCATCAACAAGAAAACCGATGAACTGGAAGTGGCGGCCTCTTACGGCCTGAGTGATGAATACATCAACAAGGGGCCGCTGAGTTCGCTGCAGTCCATTTCCCAGACCTCGCAGGATGGACCGATTGCCATTTATGACGTAAACGATGATCCCAGGATTCAGTACCCGGAAGAAGCCAGGAAGGAAGGAATCGCCTCGATCCTGTCCGTTCCCATTGTCATGCATGAAAAGATGATCGGGATTTTGAGAGTCTATACTTCGGAACCGTGGGAATTCACTCTGGAGGATGTCGGATTTGTTCAGGCTCTGGCTCAGCTCGCGGGGATGGCGATCGAAATGAGCCGGCTGTATCAGGGCCAGAAAGAGGCAATCGATATCCTGAAGCGGATGAGGGAGGCGCAAACCACAAGGACCAAGAGAAGGACTCCGTATGAAGGGGTTCCTTTGAGCTTTCCAGCGGATAAACGCGCAAGAAATGCTTCATCGTGATGGAACAGGTGACTGGAAGGCTTTTTCCACTGCCGTTCAGTTCGTCGGAATGCATTGAAGACATAACTGTTGACAGGAGTGTGAGTGATGAAAAAAGGTATCCTGATTGCTTTTGATGATTCCGAAAATGCCATGGCGGCAGTGGAGAAAGTCGCTGAAACATTTACCCCCGACCACAAAAACAGGGGCCGGACGTGCTCCCGGGGGAAACCG
>CAYTJI010000073.1:1322-7465 GCA_964438065.1 uncultured Desulfobacteraceae bacterium
AACATTTACCCCCGACCACAAAAACAGGGGCCGGACGTGCTCCCGGGGGAAACCGCGGGCCGGCTGAAACGGTCGGGGTGATGACCGACAGGATTTAGGTTTTATATGGCTGAGAACCGGACATGGTTTTTCGTCCGGATTTATTGTAACCCGTACATGACAAAGGAGGTGTACCCATGCCCCAGATTGATCCGAGCAAACTGCGTATACGAGTTATGAAAAGAGAGGATATCGGCGCCATTATAGAAATTGATGAGAGGATTATGGGTGAGAGTCGCCCGCAATATTATGAACGCAAGTGTGACGCGGCCCTGGACGTATCGCGTCAGGTGGTCACGTCCCTGGTTGCTGTGTATGACCGGAAAGTGATCGGGTTTATCATGGGGAATGTCTATCTGGGGGAATTTGGAATTCCTGAAGCGACTGCTTCTCTTGATACGATCGGCGTTCATCCGGATTATCAGGGGCAGGGTGTGGCCGTGGAACTGATCAAGCGGTTCATTTCCAATCTGAAGAAGGTGAACGTGGAGTATGTGTACACTCTGGTCGACTGGAATGACTGGGATATGCTGAAATTTTTCGAGAAATCCGGTTTTGTGCCTGCCAAGGCGCTGAAACTGGAGTTGAAGCTTGCCTGACGGATTTCTGCCGACTGCAACTCAATAGAAGGAATAGTTTGTATGGGTGAAAGGATTTGCCCGCCCTGGTTTGGATATTTTCTGCTCATCCCCCTGCGGAAACGGATAGAAAACCCGGATAAAATGCTCGGCCCGTTCGTGCGTGAGGGCATGGTTGTGCTGGAGCCCGGTTGCGGCATGGGTTATTTTTCTCTGCCCCTGGCCAGGATGGTGGGCCCGTCCGGGAGGGTTGTGGCTATGGATATACAGCCGAAGATGCTTTCCGTTCTGGGGCGCCGCGCGGAAAAGGCCGGTCTCAGGGAAAGGATCGACCTGCGGTGTATCGGATCGGATGGGCTGGGGATCGGGGACCTTTCGGACAAGGTCGATTTCGCTGCCGCCGTGCATGTGGTGCACGAGGTCGGAGACAAGGCCGGGTTTTTTGCCGGGATATGGGGGGCGCTTAAATCCGGTGCAAACCTGCTCATTGTCGAGCCGAAGGGACATGTCCCGCGGGATCGGTTTGAAACGGCCCTTACGATTGCGCAGCAGATCGGATTCAGGGCGGGTTCCCAAGCCCCGGCGATACGGGGGCGTGTGGCCGTGTTAACCAAACCCTGAGACGGACCCGTATGGCCGGGGATATCGAGAATTCCCGGCCAGGGAAGAAACGACTGTTTCAAGCCTTGTCCCTGTCCGGAGACGATTCCGAAAACAGCTCACTTTTCTGCCAGTCGCGGGCTTTTTCCTGGAACGATTTCAGAAAGCATCGGCCCTTTTTGTCACGCAGATCATAGATGCTGTGTCTCAGCAGTGTGACTGGTATCCCCCCCTTGAGTTTGACCGTTATCTCGTAGCGGCTGAACCCGCCAACGATTCCCCGGAGTATTTCTCCCTCAAGGAGCGTAAAAAATACGACCTTTTTTTCCTTCATCAGGGGGAAAAGACTCTTGTTCTTGACGTGATATCTTTTCCCCGGCGCGAGAATCGGCTCCAGCTCCATGGCCTTGACTTTCTTGTCTGTTTTCAAGAGCTTTTGTACGGATTCGGAAAGATCTTCCGGGTATAGGAACTTGACCGTGACTTTTGGCACGATTTCGTCCGCCTGTCCCGGGATCTTGATTCTTATATCATACCTGAGATTCTCTGCTACAGCGGCTCTGATTATCCGATGGTCATGCAGATGCATGTTCCACAGTCCTTCGGATGAAACCGCCTGATCGAAGACGGAATCATGGTATGACGCGTCCAGGTATTCCTGTAACCCTGCCAGATATGCCATATCTCGACCTCACGTAGAATCGGGTTGTTTTTCAGAAGTCCGGCCCGGGTCTTTTCTCCCGGCAAAAACAGTCAGGATACGTGGTAGAACTCAGGGCGTCTGTCGGCGAAACGGTCATTCCGTTTCGTAATGGCCTTGTCCCGGGCCTGCGAAGGATCAATATCCAGGAGCAGAACCCCTGTTTCGGTCTTCCCCAGTCTGCCCCGGATGTTTCCGGCGTTGTCCACGATCTGGCTTTCTCCGGTAAATGTGAGGGGCTTTTTGCCGTGTCTTGATTCGGTGCCGATCCGATTGGCGGTAAGTGCGAACACGCCGTTTTCCAGCGCGCGCGTCCTCATGGCCCACTGGCAATGGGGAAGGACCAGGTTGGCCGGATGACAGATGATATCCGACCCGTTCAGTGCCAGAGTCCGTGCCGCCTCGGGAAACCACCAGTCAAAACAGATCATCAGCCCGATCCTGGCAGGTCCCAGATCAAACACCGGAAACCCCGTGTCTCCGGCGGTGAAATAATCCTTTTCTTCAAAGAAAAGATGGGTCTTTCGGTACTTCCCGATGAATCCGTCAGGACCCATGACAGCGGCTGAGTTGAAATAACATTCCCCTTCCTTTTCTGCCAACCCGAAAACCAGTACGGTTTTTGCCGACCGTGCCAGGTCCAGCATGGTCCGGCATGTTTTGCCGGAAGGGATTTCCTCCGCAAGCCTCGCAATTTCCTTTGAAGAGACAAACTGATAACCGGTGTTGAAGAGTTCCGGCAGGACAATCAGGTCGGCCTGCACAGGCGACAGGTCCTGTACGGCCTTTTCCACATTGGCCCGGACTTCGCCGAATGCCGGGTGATTCTGGTAGATGCCTACCCGCATAGCGCTCTCATGGTACCGGTTGAACAGTCTCTGCATCAGGATGAGGCTGTTCCCCCTTTGAAAACAAGCTCGGGCTTTTTTAAGAAAACCTTTGTGTCCGGCGGCACCGACTCGGTGATCCAGACATTTCCACCAATCGTCGAACGGGCACCGATCACCGTGTCTCCGCCCAGGATGGTCGCGCCCGCGTAAATGACCACATCGTCTTCGATCGTGGGGTGACGCTTCGTGTTCCGCAAATCCGGCAGGGAGTCCCGTGGAAGAGACAGGGCACCCAGGGTAACGCCCTGGTAGATCCTCACATGCTCTCCGATTTCACTGGTCTCACCGATAACGACACCCGTTCCATGATCAATAAAAAAGCTTTCGCCGATATGGGCCCCGGGGTGAATGTCAATGCCCGTCCGGCTGTGGGCATATTCCGTCATAATGCGCGGGATCAGACGAACCCCCTGCTCGTAAAGCTGGTGGGCGATCCGGTAAACGGTCACCGCAAAAACACCCGGATAGCTGAAGATAATCTCGTCATAACTATGCGCCGCAGGGTCCCCTTCGTGCGCCGCGATGACGTCTTTGGCCAGGGTGTGTCTCAGGCGTGGCATTTCTTCCAGAAAAGTGATTGCGGCATCATGGCCTCTGTCCAAACAGTTTGAGCAGGGCTGGTCATATCGAAGGCATTCGTGGCGGATGGACAGGGTGATCTGCTCTGCCAGGGCCTCAAAAAATCCTGTTGTCCTCTGCCCGAAATAGTAATCAATATTTACTTCGTCCACCCGGGAGCGCAGGAAATATCCCGGATACAGGATGTGCGCGGCTTTCAAAATCAGATTGATCACAGACTCTCTGGACGGTATCGGCTCGGGGCTGATATGGTCGAAACACCTCTCCCCTTCGCAGGTGACGACCAGTTGTTTTACCACGTCCGGGATGCGCCGACGGTACTGTCCCGTGTCCGACAGATCGTTCCGGCACTGGTTTTTCCGGGGGTGATGACTCATAATATTTCCCTCTGCTCACGGCACTGCCTCATGGGAACGGCATCGTCTGTGACAAGATTCCCCGGTCCGGTGGTGTCCGTTCCGGGAGCAAAAATCGCCAGGCAGCGCGCTTACGTGCCCAGGCCGCAAACTTCTCCCTCCGGTTTCCAGAAAGGAGACAGATTCCTCAGCTTTTCGACAATCGCCGGCATTTTTTCAATCACGAAATCAATCTCTTCTTCCGTGTTGTAGATGCTCAGACTGAACCGGATGGATCCGTGGGCCATGGTGAAAGGCACCCCCATGGCCCGGAGAACATGGGAGGGTTGAAGCGATCCGGACGTGCAGGCCGAACCCGAGGAAGCACAGATACCGAATTCGTCCATAAGCAGAAGGATCGCCTCGCCTTCAATGGATTCAAAGCTGATGTTCGTTGTGTTCGGGAGGCGTTCCGCTTCCCCGCCGTTTACCCGGGATCGGGGTACCTTTGCCAGAATTTCCGTCTCAAGCCTGTCGCGCAGCGCTCTGACGCGCGTGTTTTCCGTGGTCATGTTTATTGCGGCCAGTTCACAGGCCTTGCCCAGACCGATGATCCCCGCGGTATTCTCCGTGCCGCCCCGGCGGCCCTGCTCCTGGTGTCCGCCGATCAGAAAAGGGGCATACTTCAGGCCCTTCCGAACATAAAGAACGCCCACACCCTTGGGCGCATGGAGTTTGTGTCCGGAGATGGAAAGCATGTCAATGGCACTGTTTTTGAGATCAATGGGAATTTTACCCGCTGCCTGGACCGCGTCGGTATGGAAAATGATCCCCCGTTCCGCGGCCAGTTGAGCGGCCTCCTGAATCGGGAAAACAACGCCGGTCTCATTGTTGGCCCACATGAGGCTGACAACGGCCGTATTGCGGGTCAGACTCGCCCTGTACTGATCCATATCCAGACGGCCTTCCCTGTCAACCGGGATTTCGGTCACCCGGATGCCGCGCTTGGCCAGATGATGGCACAGGACCCGCACAGCGGGGTGTTCCACACGGCTTGTAACAATGTGGTTTTTCCCTTCATTTGTCCTCAGGGCAGACATGATGGCCGTATTGTCGCTTTCCGACCCGCAGCTCGTAAAAATGATTTCATCGGGTGTGGCGCCAAGCAGTTCGGCCACCGTCTCCCGTGCGTCGCGGATCCTGCGGGCGATCTGTCCGCCGAAGGTGTGCGCGCTGCTCGGATTTCCATAAAGGGTGCTGAAATAGGGCAGCATGGCGTCCAGGACTTCAGGAGCCACCTGTGTGGTGGCGTTATTGTCCAGATAAACGGTTTTCATTCCTTTACCTCCTCCACGACAAGTTCGGGAGACACCCGTTCCTGCAGCCTGGCCTCCACAAAATTCTTCAGGGTGGATTCAGAGGCCTTGCACACGGCACAGGCACCCCGCACGGCGACCAGGACCCGATTTCCGATGACATCAATCAACTCGATGTCACCGCCGTCCTGTTGGAGGGATGCCCGGATCTCATTTTCCAGGGTTTCCTCTATCATTTTGATCTTTTTGATATTGGAAAGCTTCGGTCGTGTTACGGGCCGTTGTTCCTCCTGAACCCGGGCGATAATTTCACGGACGGTGTCATGGCAGTTCCCGCACCCGCCACCGGCCTTGGTGTAATTCGTCACTTCCTCAACGGTCGCGAGATGATTTTCCCTGACCGCTTTTTCAATCTCCACGTCGGTCACGCCAAAGCATTCACAGACGATTTGACCTTCCTGTTTCTTTTGAGGTTCGCCCCGGTAGCCGGCAAGTGCGGCCTCAAGGGCCTGACGGCCGAGCACCGAACAGTGCATCTTTTCTTTGGGCAGGCCCCCAAGATAATCCGCAATGTCCTGATTACTGATTTTTTCGGCTTCTTCAACGGTTTTTCCTTTCAGCATCTCGGTAAGGGCGGAAGCGGAGGCAATGGCGCTTGCACATCCGAATGTCTGGAACTTCGCTTCCTGGATTTTTCCGTTGTCATCCACCTTCAATGCAAGCTTCAGCGCGTCACCACAGGCCATGGAGCCGACTTCTCCCACGGCATTGGCGTCTTCAAGTTCCCCGGCGTTGCGCGGATTCAGAAAATGTTCTTTTACTTTGTCTGTGTACTCCCACATGATGATGCCCTTTTTATCAATGTCGATAACCCCATAAACCCCCATAAACAAAAATAACTTTATCACAGACTGCCGACAATTACCAATAGTTGTTTCCGGAAATGAATGCCCCCCATGCGGGTGAAGGATGCAGAAGAAAAAAAACTTTGAAAAAAAATATTTTTTTTTGCTATACTCGCGCAGTTTCCTGACGGACCCGTGATGAAGGGTTTCACCTAAATCCTGCAAGCGTCGAGTTTGCCGAAGACCTGCCTGCAGCAGGCA
>CAYTJI010000074.1:0-2671 GCA_964438065.1 uncultured Desulfobacteraceae bacterium
CAAGTCCTTGCCGACGCCGTCCCGCCTCCAGGCGGGATAAAATCGGCGCTCCCGCTGGGGAAACTGTTTTCAAAAACCGCTGCCTGTATGACCGTATTCGGATTGATGCGTGGCATGCAAGCCCGGCATTCCCATAACTCGCTGATATTAAAAACATAACTTTCTTTTTTGAAAACAGTTTATGCAGGTTTTAGGTTTAACCTTTTTGACCCGGATTTTAAATACAAGGGATCTTGAATCTGCGAACTCCGTGAAATCTGTGCCAAAAATAAAACCCAACCGCCTCATGCAGGGCATGATCGGTGTTTCTCTGGTTATTCATCTGCTGCTGTTTCTGCATATTGCCGGGATATATCGGTCCAATGCGCTGACCTGTATCGAACTGACGATGCGCGATGCAACAAAATCCTTCAGAAGGGTGATTCCGAGACCCAGAGCAAGGCATCATACCCCGAAAGTCGGTAATGTTAAAAAACTGAGAATCCGGAAGCAACAGATCCCGCGCATAAAAATCGATCCGGTTAAAAACAGTCCGGCAAATGCGCTGATGGAAAATATCAGCGCACCGGACATCCCGGACAGTCCCGGCCCCAATATCTCAGACTGGGATCCTGGCGGATCCGAGGAGTTTGTGACGTCAAACGACTATTTTGACATGGTGAGACTCAAAATAGAAAGCTGTAAAAAATATCCTGAGGCTGCCAGGTCGAGGCATATGGAAGGAAGGGTCAAAATCCTTTTTGTGATCGCGGCAAACGGCCACATATCCTTTTTAAAAGTCGAAAAACACACGGGACACGGCATCCTGAGTGCAGCCGCAGTGGATGCGGTTAAAAAAGCGGCCCCTTTCCCGAGGCCGCCTCCGAACCTGTTTAAAGGGCCGCTTCGTATTGAGATAACCATTTTATTTGAACTGACGTAATATAAAACCCGTTGAAAAAAATGAGAAGATAAAAAACCATTTGAAAAAGGAAGGCGGCCATCCACCTGGCGGGGTTTGCGGGCCGCCTTCCGGGATGAAGCCCCTCGGAGGTCGAGGAGCGCTTCGGCTGTTTCATATCACCGAAGCATTTCCTCGTCAATTCAGATCTTATTTTCTCCCGATCCTGGAGGCCGTCATCGTAACGTGAACAGGCAATGAAAATGCGCTGAATATTGAGGAGGAAAAGAATGAAACAGCGAAACATCATTAAAAGAAGAGGCTTATTACTCATAACCGCAGGTGTGATCTTTCTGCTAACGGCCCATTCGGGCCATGCGGAAGAAAAAACGGACAACGCATTAAAAACGGATATGACAATATTATCTCCCATCACCGTGACCGGAAAAGGACTTGATGAATCATGGGGTGATCAGTTTACAACCCATGTGATCAGGCCTGACTCCATGATTCAATCCGGGCAGACCAACGACATCACGGATCTGCTCAAAGAATCACAGTCCATCCTTATTCAGGACTCATCATACGGAAAAAAGGTTTTCCTGCGAGGCATGGAGGATCAGGATATGCGTATCCTCATAAACGGGATGCCTGTGGGACAAATGGGAAAGTATTACGGCCGGTCATTTGAATGGGAAACCATTCCGGTTGAAGCGATAGAAAAGATAGAGGTGACAAAAGGGGTTGGTCCTGCGGAATGGGGCAATACCCTTGCCGGGACCATAAACATCATAACCAAAAGGGGTGCCGAGAAGAGCAAGACCAGGCTGAAAGGCTCGTATGGCCGTTTTTATGACCGCAAGACAGCCGTGACAAATTCGGGAACATACGGTTCATTAGACTGGTTTATCGGCGGGTCATACCATAAAAGAAACGATTACCTTAAAAATAATGACCTTGAAGACTCAAACGGGTTTCTGAGTGGCGGAATCGACCTCGGGGATCTGGGTGAAATAAGGCTGTTGGGATACAGATATCACAAAAATGAAGGCTACGTGCTGGACGATCGGGTGGCATGGAATATCTGGAGTGATGCAAGAGGGTATGCGCCGGGAAGTGATTTCAATCTTGATAATACCGGTGGCGAGATTACCTATCTGTCAGGATTGGTAGATATAGGCATATCTTATAGCAATCAGAAACGCGACAGCAACCCGGAAAAGGACGCATGGATAAACGGTGACACCAGTGACTATGATTCCGATTTTAACACCCCGGCTGTAAAATGCCGTGTCCATCACACCTTCGGGCCGCATGCCTTAAGTCTTGGCGGCGAATATACGTACGGAAATGCCGATGCCGACTGGGAATACTATAACCGGGGGACAGCGCATATTGATTTTAAACAGGACCTGTGGGGAACCTTTTTCGAAGATTCATGGGATATCCTGCCAAAACTGAACCTTGCCATGGGTATTCGATATGACGATTTCAGGAACAGGATAAAGGACTCAGAGAATAATTTTCACGATCATATCAGTGATCATCAATGGTCCCCGCGATACACTTTTACCTATAACCCATTAGACGGCTTGTCTCTTTACTTTACCGGCGGGCGTGTTTTCAAGGCCCCTACCATGGCGGATCAGTATCGCTGGTACAGTAATTATAATTTTATCTCTTTTGCAGGCCGTGCGGTGTTGCGGGCCTATTACGGGATCAACCAGCCCCCCGGGACTCCCGCAAGCCTGATCCCGCAGAAGTACAAGGATGCCTGGAGCAGTCTCATCG
>CAYTJI010000074.1:2681-7449 GCA_964438065.1 uncultured Desulfobacteraceae bacterium
ATTTTATCTCTTTTGCAGGCCGTGCGGTGTTGCGGGCCTATTACGGGATCAACCCGCCCCCCGGGGCTCCCATCCCGCAGCAGTACAAGGATGCCTGGCGCAGTCTCATCGGACGACTGAAACCGGTCAAGGGATGGGATTATGAAATCGGCTTCCGGCAGGCAACGGCCAAGTTCGCATATCAGGTAAACTTTTTTTACCAGGATGTAAAAGATTACATCAATATTTATCCTGTTTCCTATCCACCCACCTACAACGTGGATAATGTAGAAATCCGGGGCGTTGAATTGTCCGGCAAATATATGTTCTGTCGCCGATTCGAGGCGGAGGGCAGTTATACCTATGAAGAGACCCAAAAGCATGGGGATGATCTTGTTGAAAAGATGTACGGCGGGGAAAATGACCTTTTTAATGCGCCCAAACATCTTCTCAATGTAACGCTCAGGGCACGGCCGTTGAATGGAATCACTTGCGAATGGCAGACGCGATATACCGGAAGGAGATTTGCAGGGGGCGCTCCCGGCGTACCCCCCCAAATGGCAGAAAATAATCCCGACTATCAACCCATGACCTACCTTGGCGGTTACACGATCCATAATCTGAGGTTGAGTTACGAAACGGATGCAATACGCGGACTTAATACCGGATTTTTATTGGCGATTGAAAACATCACAAACAAAAAAACCTGGGAACGCCTGGATTACCCTGCTCCGGGAACCGTCGTATACGGGGGTATCCAGATTGAATTTTAGAAAAATCCGATGACATGAAGGTGAAAATCCAAACAGGTTTTTCAGAGAAAAGCGCCATCCCGCACATGACTTGCGAACAGATGGTCGATGCCTATAAGGAAAAGATCCAAAAAAAAACCCGGCTGTTCTTTGCCCTCGTTTTTCTGCTTTTTGCGCTGGTAATTTTTTCCATTGCGGTGGGCTCGTACAACCTGGGCGTTACCGGGATCATTCGGTCCCTTTTCGGCCTCGAAGAGGGCGCACAAAAAATCGTGGTCTGGAGTATCAGGATGCCCCGTATTATTGCGGCAATCATTACCGGCGGTGCATTGGGGATGTCGGGTATGGCCATACAGTGTCTGCTCAGGAATCCTTTGGGCTCCCCCTTTACCCTGGGAATCAGCCAGGGCGCGGCATTCGGGGCGGCTTTCTCTATTGTGGCGTTGGGTGCGGGCGGCATGCAGGAAAGCGCATTGAAGACTGCAGATATGAATACGGGTACGATCTACAGTGTATATGCCACAACTTTTTTTGCCTTTGTCGGGGCGATCACAGCGACAATTGTCATCCTGCTTTTGGCGCGTCTGAAAAAGATGTCTCCTGAAGCGATTATTCTGGCCGGTGTGGCCCTGTCCTCGCTTTTTACTTCAGGCACGATTCTGGTCCAATATTTTGCCACTGAAGGAGAAATCGCCCGGGTGGTTTTCTGGACTTTTGGAGACGTGGCACGCTCCGACTGGCCGGATATCGGCATACTCGGTGGGACGACTTTTCTGGGGATCCTCTATTATGTTTTCAACCGGTGGAATCTCAATGCCCTGTCCGCCGGAGAAGATGCCGCGAAATCTCTCGGCGTCGATGTGGAAAGGTTGCGGACATCGGGGATGTTTATGGCGGCGCTGATCGCGGCTCTTGCCACTGCCTTTCATGGGGTAATCGCATTTTTGGGTTTGCTGGCCCCTCATATCGGGCAACGCCTGGTAGGGACGGATTATCGATTGCTGATTCCCTTTTCCTGCTTGACGGGATCGCTGCTTTTACTGACGGCCGACACGGCCGGACGATTGATTGTGGGTTCGGGAACATTGCCCGTAGGCGTCCTTACATCATTTATGGGAGCGCCCCTTTTTCTTTACCTGCTGATGATGGGGATGAAAAAATGATTCTTTCCGTGGCAGGTATCCGGTTCAGGTATAATAGTCAGCCAGTCCTGAAGGGGGTCAGCTTTAATTTGCCAAGGGGGAGAATCCTGGCGGTCCTGGGTGTGAACGGAGCCGGAAAATCCACGCTGCTGCGATGTCTGAACAGGATTCTCAAGGCCGAAGCGGGTGCCATACGATTAGAAGACCGGGATGTCCGTGCCATGCAGGGCAGTGAACTCGCAAGGCATTTCGGCTATGTTCCTCAAAAGTATGCAGAGGGCACGCTAAGTGTCTTTGATATGGTTCTGCTGGGTCGCAGGCCCTACATAAGGTGGGGACCCACGGAGCATGATCTGAAACTCGTAGCGCAAACACTGGAACTTATGAATCTTCAACATTTGGCCGGCCGGCCGGCCGATCAGCTTAGCGGCGGGGAAATGCAGAAGGTCGTCGTGGCTCGCGCACTGGCCCAGGAACCGGAGGTGCTTCTGCTGGACGAGCCGACCAGCAATCTGGACCTGAAAAACCAGCTCCAGGTCATGGAACTGGTGAGAAACGCCGTTTACAAGCAGAGGCTTTCAGCGGTTGTGTCCGTCCATGACATCAATCTGGCATTTCGATATGCGGATTATTTTTTGCTGTTAAAGGACGGAAATGTTCATACGCTGGCTTCCACGGATGAGATTACGCCTGCCATAATTCAAGAGGTATACGGCGTAGAGGTAATCGTCACTCGGATTAAAGGCTATACCGTGGTGACCCCGGTGGGAGTCTCACCGGGAAAGGATGGCCTATGAAGCGCTTTTTAGCGGTTCTGTTGATCTGGATTGCTGCGGTTCCCCTGGCTGATATATCGTTTGGGCAAGGGCGGGAAAAGATTGCCCTCAAAGACATGGCCGGACGCAGGGTCCGGGTGTCGCGAAATCCGCAAAGGATCGTATGTATTGCCCCGGGCACGCTCAGGCTGATTATCTATCTGGGAGCCAAGGACAAGGTGGCGGGTGTGGAAGATATTGAAAAAAGATTTCCTACGGAAAGACCTTACCGCCTTGCCCATCCGGAGCTGGGAAAACTGCCCTCTATCGGTCCGGGCGGTGTTAACGCGATTAACAAAATGCCCGATTCAGAGGCGATCCTTGCGGTGAATCCTGACGTTATATTCATCAGTTACATGGAAAAAAGGAAAGCCGATCTTTTGCAGGACAGAATCGGCATTCCGGTTGTTGTGCTTTCCTACGGTAACTTCGGTGCTTTTGACGAAGCCGTCTACGATTCCCTGCGCCTGGTGGGTCGGGTATTGGCGGCTGAAGAAAGGGCCGAAGCCGTCATCTCGTTTATTGAAAATGCAAAAAGAGATCTTGCGGTCAGAGTGAAAGGGTATCCGGAAAATGAAAGGCCCGCAGTCTATGCAGGCTGTATTGGGTTTAAGGGTGCGCACGGTATCGAGAGCACGGAGACGAATTATCCGCCGCTTACATGGATTGCGGCCAAAAACGTGGTCGGCGAAAACGGCCGCAGGGGGCATCTGTTTGCGGGAAAGGAAAATCTCCTTGCCTGGGATCCGGATATCATTTTCATTGACGGCGGTGGAAACGAGCTTCTCAGGCAGGATTACCGGAAAAACCGCACATTTTACCACGGACTGAAGGCCTTCCGGAGCAGGAAAGTCTATTTGCTGTATCCCTTCAACTGGTATATGACAAATATAGGCACCGTTCTCTGTGATGCCTATACTGCGGGGAAAATTCTTTACCCTGAAAGATTCTCGGATGTCGATATCAAGACCAGGGCGGATAAAATCTACAGATTTTTGTTGGGCCGGCCGGTATATACCGAGATGATGAAAATCCATGGTCCGTTAGGTGGGGTCTTGCCTTATATCGAGCATGATTAATTTCCGAACTTGAAAAAACCTGAGTTTTAACCGGAGAAATACCATTGTACAAACGTAAGGCCATATATTTTGATCACCAGGTAAAAGAAGGCTGGGCCGCGAAGAAATATACGGAGCCGGAAAAAGAAAAATTGGAAAAGATGTTTATTGAGGCGGGTCCGTTTAACGGGTTGAAGATTCTTGAGCCGGGATGCGGCACCGGCCGTCTTACCGAGATGCTTGCGGATAGAGTCGGTCTGAAAGGCCGCGTAATCGCACTGGATATCAGTCCCGAAATGGTGGAGGCGGCGCGAGCACGTGTAGCGGGCCGAAAAAACGTGGAAATCCACCAGGCGGTTCTCGAAACATTTGGTATTGCGGACGCGAGCTTTGATATGGTGATCTGTCATCAGGTTTTTCCTCATTTTACAAACAAGGCAAAGGCGCTTGAAAGCATGCACAGGGCGCTGAAGAAAGGCGGAAAGCTGATTGTCCATCATCTAATCAGTCTTCGGGAGATTAATGATCTACACCGCAAGGCGGGAACAGCCGTACAGGATGACATCATGCCCGATTCAGATGAGATGAAAATTCTATTCGGCAGATCCGGATTTACAATAGTCTTAATAAGAGATGGTAAGGACGGTTATTTTCTCAGTGCAGTTAAAACCGACGATATTTTAGAAAAACAGAAGATATATCCCACATTTCGCTTGTCTTTGTAACAGTTTGAAAATCCAGCAAGTTTTTTGATGCCCTTTTATATGTTTGAATATTAGGGTTCAATAAATTTAAATAGTTAGAGCACAAAGAGCGAAATGTGGGTTATAAGGAAATATTGAGGAGGAAAAGCAATTGTCTGACAATAATATGGTACCTAAAACCTGCATAAACTATTTTCAAAAAGGAAATTATGCTTTTAATATCAGCGAATTATAGGAACGTTGTGCTTGCGTGACACGCATCGATTCGAATGCGGCCATAAAGTCTTGGGTTTTTGAAAACAGTTTACCCTCCGGGAG
>CAYTJI010000075.1:0-7448 GCA_964438065.1 uncultured Desulfobacteraceae bacterium
CAAGTCCTTGCCAACGCCGTCCCGCCTCCAGGCGGGATAAAATCGGCGCTCCCGCAGGGTAAACTGTTTTCAAAAACCGCAGTCTTTACGGCCGCATTCAAATCGATGCGTGTCACGCAAGCCCAACATTCCTATAATTCGCTGATATTAAAAGCATAATTTCCTTTTTGAAAATAGTTTATGCAGGTTTTAGGTGGAAAACAAAAACTGCCTACCGTTTGGAATACTGGAATCTCGCCCTGGCACCCGGTTGTCCGTATTTTTTCCGTTCCTTCATTCTTGAGTCTCTCGTCAGGAAGCCCGCTTTTTTCAGTGAATCCCGCATATCGGGTTCCGCAAGAACAAGCGCTTTGCTGATACCGTGCCGGATAGCACCGGCCTGGCCGAAAATTCCGCCACCCTTGACATTCACGCGGACATCAAATTTGCCGACAAGATTGCTGGCCTCAAAAGGTTCCATGATGAGCATCCTGTCCGATTCACGGTGAACGTATTCATCCATGGGCCGTCTGTTGATGATTATCTGACCGACACCAGGCTTGATCCAAACCCTGGCTACGGCTGTTTTTCTTTTTCCGGTAGCGTAAAAAACTCCCTCTGGCATCTAAATCTCCCATTTCTCCGGTTGTTGGGCCTCATGAGGATGATATGGTCCCGCATATATCTTCAGCTTTTTGATTTGGCGACGGCCCAGCTTATTCTTGGGAAGCATCCTCCTGACGGCAAATCGGAGGATATCCTGGGGTCTTTTCTGGAGCAGTCGCCTGGCGGAGATCTGTTTCAGCCCGCCCATGTATCCTGAATGCCGATAATAGAATTTGGAATCCCACTTTTTGCCGGTAAAAACGACTTTATCAGCATTGACAACGATAATGAAATCGCCCGTGTCGGCATGCGGAGTAAATATTGGTTTATGCTTACCCCGAAGACGCATGGCGATCTGAGTGGCTATCCTTCCGACGGTCTTGTCTTCAGCGTCTACCAGGTACCACTTTCTGGCGACATCATGCTCTTTTGCAACGAATGTTTTCATATTTATATCCTGCCTCTAAAAAACTGTAATCGCTTTATTTAAATTGGTTTACTTTCCATGTCAAGCTATTTCTTGAAATTAATCGCCTTCCCGCCATCCCGGTGTCACGCTCAACAGGGACCTGAAGCAGGAGGAAAAGGTGCCGACCGATGTGTAATTGACACGCCGGTCAGATAATCAACTTAAATGGGCAAGATTTCCATCCAATCCTTTTCAACCGACAACCGATTCAAAACGCACTGCCACAATTTCTTGATTTTTCATGGCATTATTTCTATAACCTAAATCCTGCAAGCATCGAGTTTGCCGAAGACCTGCCTGCTGCAGGCAGGTCTTCGGCGGCAAGGGCGCAGACGTACGACGATACTTCAAGTCCTTGCCAACGCCGCAGATTCAGTAAACAGAGTAAACTATTTTCAAAACCCGCAGCCTTTACGGCCGCATTCGGATTGATGCGTGACATGCAAGCCCGGCATTCCCATAACTCGCTGATATTAAAAACATAACTTCCTTTTTTGAAAACAGTTTATGCAGGTTTTAGGTATAAACAAAAAATATCCACTTTGTGACAAATCGCTGATGTCTCTTCAAACCTGCATAAATGGATGGACACTGCTTATATACCAACATCGGAGATCGGAGTTTCAGGGAATGACAAGTGCGGAGATCCACCCGGTGCCGGGGATACCCGGGGCCTTGATCCGGGATTCCCAATAGCAGAGGGAATAGGCCAACACGGCCTGGCAAAAATGTGTTGAGACCGATTCACCCACTTTTTCAAACGGACATGCATGCAATGAATGACAATTTTTCAAGGTGGTATGCCCTTCACACACGGAGTCATTTTGAACAAAAGGTCTATGATGGATTGAGAGGAAAGGCCATAGACGCATTTTTACCCCGCATCCTGATGTGGAGCAGGCGCAAGGACCGTCGAAAAAAAATTCTGGTCCCCTTACTGCCCGGCTATGTGTTTGTTCGCACGGACCTCCATCCCGAAGAGCATTTACGGATACTGAAGACCGTCGGTATAGTCCGCATGATCAGTATCAAAGGGGAACCGGTTCCTGCCAATGATGAGGAGATTGCCTCATTGATGGTCCTGGACGGCACGGACCGTACGGTTCAAAACCGTGCTTACATGAGAACAGGGGATCGGGTGATGATCATGGAGGGTCCGCTGAAAGGCCTTATCGGGTACTATGTTCGACACAAGGGGAAAAATGACAAGGTCGTTGTATCAATTGAACTCCTTCATCGCTCTCTGGAGGTTGAAATCGAAGATTGGACACTTGAAAAACTTGGTCCTTTATAGGGGTGACACAATATTAGCAGTTTATGCAGGTTTTAGGTAGAAGATATAGAAGCATGGCCTAATGAACCAAGTTGTGTTGGAACCCGGGCATAGAGGTCAAGGCCATCACAATGAAAAAATCGCTTTGTTGCCTCTGTCGAGCCCCTGGCCCGGATATTTTACATGGTCTTTCTATTTGCTGAATTTCTCTTTCAGTTCATCAACCAGTGAAGCAGGTGAAGTAAACCTGATACACGTCTTGAGAATGAGGCGAAGATCAGTCTCCATTTCCACATCTCCCTGCCGAATACGTTCGCTCAGAAAATCCCGAGCCGAGTTCATTAGATCCATGACCTTCTGCTCTTCCAGTGCCAAAATCATGGCGACCTCAGGTATGGACAAACCTGCCTGATGATGCAATAGCGCTGCCCGGCGCCAGATATGAGGCAACTGGGCAAGTGCAGGCTGAGCTAACAGCTGCATTTTCAACAGCTGCTCTGCCTCGTCTTGCGGCACGTGCTCTTCAATCCCAATGAGTTCCTCAATTGTTAATACCTCATCAGGTTGATAAAAATCATATATATTTTCGTCGATATTTTTGTCGGGAACCACCTCTTCAAGGCTGATCGTCAAACGACGATTGCGACTCTTTTCCACTTCCTGGTCAAGAATATGAATGGCTGTCTGAAAAAGCCATGCCTTCAGATCAAGCTGTTCCGGTTTCTTATCCAGATTTTCAAAAGCCGTTACAAGTACCTCATCCACAAGTTCATCCGGTTGTATATCTTCCGGAGACAGGTCGTTGCTGTTCTGCAGATATATGATTTCACGACGGGAAAAATCATACAGATGAGGCAGCCATTTCTGGATTTGTCCAAACCACAATTTGGGTGTTGCAGGTTCCTTACCAGGTGTCTTTTCCTCTATTATCCGAGCCTGTTTCTGAGAACGAAGGAGCTTGCGTCTGGCTTTCCGTTTCCAAAGATGTTCGTTTCTTACCCGGCTCTTGATCCGATCCACCTTACGGCCAAGTTCGGTAAAAGCCTCTTTGATTACGTTTTGGATATTGTCTCCCTCTTCGTGGACCGAGAGAACTTTGCGTCGCGGCAGGTGAAGATGAAGGATGAAACGGTATAACTTTCTGCTGGTGTGTTTTTCCACCAATCCTCGCATGGAAACATCACGGGTATCCCACAATTCAAGGATCCGGGCAAGGTGATCCTTATATTGAGATACCAGGGTATCTATTTCCATTCTTGATTTTTTATCCAATCCTTTATACGAAATATGATGTCTCATTCCTTCTCCTTTTTATCATTGCTTTTTTGTAGAATTGTTGGTCTTTTGGTGTTAATCCCATTTATTTTCATGTCCGGTAAGGTATTAGAACAAATCACATCCTGTCAATATGTCAGGAAAATGTGATCGCTCTTTATCAACGCTGGCGAAAAGATGAAAGGGATAGAAATCCCAGACAGATGCTGCTACTGCTCCTCCGGTTTCCGGTCCGGCGCGGCCCTTCCTGTTGGCCTGGAGCAGATTCTTTCCAATTAATCCGCAATTGCACCGACAACTGAAATATCCGCGGGCATACGAACCGCGCACGCCCACCCTGCGGAAATGCATCCCATCCCATCGGTCCGTGACCGCCCATGCGGACGCAGGGTACGGGGACATTCCACGGCATGCTATCATACCGCTTGACAGGAACGTAAAAAAAATGGTTATTCTGGGATAACTTTGTTTATAACCTCTCAGGCAGCCCGGGTCGGACCGGACTCACTGAAATGCTGCATTAACCATGTGACCCGTATTTTTCCGAACCCTGAACAGTCACGCATCACGAAAGGACATTCTGATGACCGATATGAAAACGCACAGGTCGAATGAGACAGACAAAAGACCGGGCGCAACGCAACAGGAGAACCTGGGACTGGTTCTTGCGGCAGACTCCCTGCCAGACATTCTGCCCCTGCTTCCCCTTTCCCAACGTCCGGCATTTCCCGGCATGCTCCTGCCTGTCATGCTGCCGGCCGGACCGTTTGCCGACGCTGCCTATGCGGCGGCGACATCTGAGAACAAGGCCATCGGCCTCGTTCTCACCAAAGAACTCCTGTCTCAGGACGCATTACCTGAATCACCTGAATTGTTCAGCTTCGGCACGGCCGCAAAGATACTGAAATCACAGAAAACGGAAAAAAACGATGTTCAACTGCTGCTGAGTTCTCTGAAGCGTTTTCGAATCCGGAAGATGATACAGAAAGGCCCGTCGTTCCGTGCGGCCGTGCAATATTTTGAAGAGCCCGTTGCGGCAAAAACGGATGAAATCCACGCGCTCGCCATCGCGATTCTCGGAGAAATCAAACACCTGTCCAGCAAAAGTCCGTTGTTTTCCGAAGAAATGAAATTGATTCTTTCTCAATCCGCCTCCCTTGGAGACCCGGGCCGCCTTGCGGATATGGCCACATCCATTACGACGGTAGACCGTGAAATGGCACAGCAGGTCCTGGAGACAGTAGAGATCCGGCCCAGGATGGAGGTCGCCCTCACGATTCTGAAAAAAGAGCATGCCATTGTCGATCTTCAGGAAGAAATCAGTAAACAGATCGAAGCGAAGGTCAGTAAACAACAGCGCGAGTTCTTCCTGCGCGAGCAGCTCAAGGCTATCAAAAAGGAACTCGGGCTCGAACAGGATGAAAAAAGCGCCGAGATCGCAAAATTCAGAAAACGTCTTCAGGAACTGGATCTGAACGACCAGGCGCGCCGTCAGGCCGAAGTCGAGCTGGACAAACTGTCCCTGCTGGAAGTCCATTCGCCGGAATTCGGGGTCAGCCGCAACTATCTGGAATGGCTCACGTCCCTGCCCTGGGGCCGAGGAACCGTGGACAGTCTTAACATTGCCCATTCCCGGCGCGTCCTGAACAAAAGTCACGCGGGACTGGATGATGTCAAGGATCGCATCATCGAGTTTATTGCCGTCGGTGTACTGCGAAAAGAGATCACCGGTTCCATCCTGTGCTTTGTGGGACCTCCCGGGACGGGGAAGACTTCGCTCGGCAAAGCGATCGCCGAGGGTCTCGGCCGGAAATTCTATCGTTTTTCCCTGGGCGGCATGCGCGACGAAGCGGAAATCAAAGGACACCGCAGGACCTATATCGGAGCACTGCCGGGAAAAATCATCCAGGCACTGAAGTCTGTCGAAAGCCACAATCCTGTGATAATGCTTGACGAAGTGGATAAAGTGGGAAGCAGCTACCAGGGAGATCCGGCATCGGCCCTGCTCGAGGTCCTGGACCCGGAACAGAATTTCTCGTTCGTGGATCATTACCTGGATGTCCCTTATGACCTGTCAAAGGTGTTTTTCATCTGCACGGCAAACGTGATGGATACCATTCCCGCCCCCTTGCTCGATCGCATGGAAGTCATTCGTCTGGCCGGATACATCATGGATGAAAAAATCCGGATCGGAAGACGTTTTCTCCTGCCGAGGCAGTTGAAAAAATCCGGTCTAACAGCAGAAGACGTCAAAATCGGTGTTCCCACCATCCGGCGCATAATCAATGATCATGCGCGGGAGGCCGGGGTCCGGGGTCTGGAAAAAGCCATTGGAAAAGTTCTGCGGAAAATAGCGATCCAGGCCGCAGAAGGAAAGCGGGGGCCTTTCATTGTAACACCTGAAGATGTCTCGAAATTCCTGGGCCGGCCGGTTTTCTCCGACGATCTGCTGCTCAAGACCATGGTTCCGGGTGTAGCCAACGGGCTTGCATGGACCGCCATGGGAGGCTCCGTGCTGACGATTGAAGCCATGACCGTGGGCGAGGAGAAATCCGGGATGCTCCAGACCGGCAAATTGGGAGAGGTCATGGTCGAATCATCCAAGATCGCCTACAGCTATATCATCGGGAATCTCTCTCGGTACGCCCCGGATTCACAGTTCAGTAAATGGCGGGTGCATCTTCATGTGCCTGCCGGAGCGACCCCCAAGGATGGACCTTCAGCGGGAATCACCATGGCAACGAGCCTCCTGTCTCTGGCCATCGGGAAACCCACGCGGACCAAACTGGCCATGACCGGGGAACTGACCCTGACCGGCCGCGTCCTCGCGGTCGGGGGCATCCGCGAAAAAATCACGGCGGCAAAACGCATGGGGATCACGGAAATCATTTTCCCGAAAGCGAACGAGGCGGATCTGGATGAAGTGCCCAAGGCCGTGCGGCGCGGGATCAAATTCCATCCCGCGGAATGGTTCGACGATGTGGTGAAAATCGCCTTTTCCGGAAAGGTGAAAATACCGAAAAAAAATTAGATGTTCCGCGAATCGGAGTCGGGGAGGCTGAGAATTTTTGGGATAATAATGATCCTGGAACCCGGTGACAGCGGTATGTTAAAAGGTCTCACGCGGGGCCTACCTCTCCACAAATTCTCCGTCCCTCCACTTTCCTTGCCGTTTGGTCCCGTCGGATGATGTGTAGACGCCATACCCGTTCATTTGGTTATTCATCCACTGGCCCTCATAGGTACTGCCGTCCCGGAACGTCAGTTTTCCGAATCCGTGATACTTCCCCTCTTTCCACTGGCCCACGTATTTTCGGCCATCACTGAAGGTGTACGTCCCCTGACCCTCGTACCGATCATTTACCCACTGACCTTCGTACCTTCTGCCATCGGGCCAGACGATTATCCCCCGACCATCCCTCACCCCGTTTTTCCATTCCCCTTCATACCGACTGCCGTCAACAAACCGGAAGACGCCCTGTCCGTTTATCCCGTTGTCCGTAAACGCGCCCTGGTATTTCCTCCCGTCCGGCCAGATCATCGTCCCACGGCCCTCGCGCTTCCCATCCTTCCACTCACCCGTGTATTTCCTCCCGTCCGGCCACCTCATCGCCCCCTGCCCGTTTTCCACATCATCCCGCCACTGCCCACTATACACCCTGCCATCCGCGTATCGCATGGTCCCCTGTCCGTTCCTGCGGCCTTCCCTGAATTCCCCCTCATACCGCGTCCCATCGGCAAGCGTATACACACCACGGCCCTGCGGCATGTTATCCTCAAACCACCCCTCATATTTCCTCCCGTCCGGCCAGATCATCGTCCCACGGCCCTCGCGCTTCCCATCCT
>CAYTJI010000076.1:0-7433 GCA_964438065.1 uncultured Desulfobacteraceae bacterium
ATGTTTTAATATCAGCGAGTTGTGGGAATGCCGGGCTTGCATGTCACGCATCAATTTGGATCCGGCCATAAAGGCTCCGGTTTTTGAAAACAGTTTACCCCGCGGGAACGTCGATTTTATCCCGCCTGGAGGCGGGACGGCGTTGGCAAGGACTTGACGTATCGTCGTACGTCTGCGCCCTTGCCGCCTTGCACCTGCCTGCTGCAGGCAGGTCTTCGGCAAGCTCGACGCTTGCAGGATTTAGGTAATAGAGTTTGCTGTCGCTGACGATGGCCTCCTCGGTCCGGAACCTTTCGATATTCAGGTCAAACAGTTCTTTCCGAAGCCTTCACAATGGCCTCAATAATTTCGTTCGTGCTTTCGTTCAAATGCGCTGAAATGTCAAAGGTTGTTTTCCGGATTCACTCGCTCCCTCAATAAGCCATCGCCCGGCCTGACCCGGAGATGTCACCGCCGGGATGGCACTGCATTCCCCTGGAAACGGTCTTGGGTTCAGCCTTGCCCGTGCTGTGGTTCAGACCCACGGCGCAGGAAAACCCGGCCCTCAAGCGGGCACCCAACAGACTCCTTCCCTCAGGATGGCTGCGGGGATCTCCTTGCCGGGCTCCAAAAGCACCGGGACCGCTGCTGCTTCCCGCCGGGAAAGAGACGTCTTCAGGCATTCTCCCGCCGGATGGGCCAGTTCCAGTTCCACCTGTCCGTCCATATAGTACATTTCTGAAATACACAGGCGCCCCTGCCAGAGGTAAGGCCCGGTTTCACCCTCAGGAAACAGGGCCACGCTCCAGCCCGGAACAGCCAGGCAGGCCTTTTGCAGATCCTTGGGGGGATGGGGCAGGATGCCCCGGATATCTACCGGCCCGAAGGAGGTCATCAGTTTTTCGGCTTCCGGCATGCCTTCAATGAGATTTCGAATCCCTACAAGCTCGGCAACCGTGCGGTTTTCGGGCTGTTTTAAAACGGCCTCCGGACGGCCTTCCTGCAGGATGCATCCGTCTTTCATCACAGCCAGATGATCGGCAAGATAGAATGCCTCTGGAAGATCATGGGTAATGTGAAGGATTGTAACGCCGATTTCCCTGTGGATTCTTTTCAGCTCGCCCCTGAGTCGATCCCGCGTGGAACGATCCAGCGCGCTCAATGGTTCGTCCAGGAGCAGCGCATGGGGTTTCATCACCAGGGCCCGGGCCAGGGCCACCCTTTGGCGCTCGCCACCTGAAAGCCGGGTGGGGTGTCTTTGAAGCAGGTGCCCGATTTCCAGAAACCCGGCCATTTCCTGCACAGTTTGTCTTATCCCTTTTCGACCGTTTTTTATTAGACGCAATCCGAAGGCAATGTTTTCCCGGACCGTCAGATGGGGAAACAGCGCATAGTCCTGGTAAACAACCCCGAGACGACGCTTCTCAGGGGGCCATCGGGTGGCATTTTTTCCATTGATCCAGGTCTGTCCCGTCAGGGGCCGATGAACCCCCGCAATCGTCTCAAAGAGCACGGTTTTTCCCGTCCCTGTAGGTCCCAGAAGGACCAGGTACGCGCCCTGTTTGACATGCAGGTCTATATGTTTGAGGCGGAACCTGCCGAGTTGAACACAAATATCGTGTAGACGCAGCACCTAGATCTCCCTGTGCCTTGCGGCAAGCCATCGCAATACGGAAAAGACAAGGAGACATATCAGGATCAGGACCACGGCAACCGGTCTTGCGTACTTGAGCCCGTAGTCCGTGAACCGCTCCCAGATCAGAACCGGCGCCGTCATGGGATGATAGGCCAGGATAATCACGGCCCCGAACTCGGAGATTCCTCTGGCCCACATCATGATGGCACCCGAAAGAATAGACTGCCGGGCAAGCGGCAGGCTTACCTTGAAAAATGCCCGCCAAGGGGATGCCCCGAGGGTTCGCGCCACCCGCTCGAGCCTCGGATCCGTGGCCAGGAACCCGTCTCTGGCTGCGTTCACCAGAAAGGGAAGAGACACAAAGGCCATGGCCAGGCTGATTCCCGCTTCCGTCCCCACAAAACTGAGGCCCAAATCGGCAAAAGCCTTTCCCAGGAAAAACCGCCGGCCATAGACCATCAAAAGGGCAATGCCTGCGGCGGTGTGGGGGATCATGACCGGCAGGTCGATCACGCCCTGCACAATACTCCTGCCGGGGAATGGTCGGCGGGCAAGGATATAGGCCAGCGGAATACCGAAGAACGCGCATATCAGTGTGGCCCACAGGGCCGAACGGAGGGTCAGAAGGATCGAGTGCATCACCTCCGGTTCGGATACGGTCGCTTGCAAAATCTGCGGATCCGCGGCCAGGATCATCCTGAGCAATGGAATCAGCACCATCAGGATCAGGATGGTCCCCAGACACCACATGACGGCCTCGAAAGTCTTCATTTGACCAATCGCTTCAATGACGGCGGCATCCGGGTCACATGACCCGTTGCCATTGGCGCGGCAATGGGCCGCTGCCCGTTCCGCTTCATGATTTCCCGTCCTTCCGGACCCAGCACAAAGGATACAAATTGTATCGCCCGCACGCGGTGAGGGGCATTGTCCGGAATCGTCAAGCCATACACCATGGGTTTGCCGGTTTTTTCAATAAAAGACCCCGGCGTTTTTCCTGAGATTCTGACTTTGGCCTGTGCGTAAAAATCCGCATACGTTGAAGACCCCAGGTTGATATTCTCCGGAAGCCCCACAAAACGCATCCCATGTTGCATACACACGGACTTATAGATGAAGAGATAGTCGATCTGTCCTGCCTCGAGAAGTGCGATCAAGTCGGTTTCCTTGGGCCTCACGTTCCGTACGGGGCATCCGGCCTTCAGTTTTTCATAGAGGTCCGGCACATGATAGTATTTTTCGGCCAGTTGCCAGACAAGCTGACTCCGGTAACCGCAGGGGTCGCTGTTCGGATCAGAGTGACCGTATGTCACATCCTTTTTGAGGAGAATCCGGTACCAGTTTTGCCCGTTGATCTCGCCGGCGTATTTCGAATCCGGCCGGTACATGATGGCCATCTCATTGGTGGCAAACGAAATATTCCATGATGCATAATCCGGAATCAGAAGACGCTCGATCACTGTATAGTCCGCCGAGGCCATCACGTCACAGGCACGACCCAATTCGGTGATCTTTCTGGCGCATGTCCGCGACCCCGCCGCTTCCCGGATCACCTGCACACCCGGATAACGCCTGCTGAACGCATCGGACATCTCCCTGAACGGGATGGAAAGCGACCCGGCGTGAAAGACAATGAGCTTTTCTCCGGATTCAGCGGACAAGGGCACTGCAGAGCAAAACAAACAGATGAGGCTCGACAGAAACGTGGCTGCCGTTTTGTGCCAATACCCTGCATTCATACTGCTTCTTCCTCGACATCAGATTCACTTTTCAGCAATTTTCTGCCGCAGCATCTCCAGCAGATCCGACGGCTTCTTGTGCCTGAACACACTGTTAAACTGACTGCGGTAGTTTCTCACCAGGCTGACGCCTTCAATGAACACGTCGTAGATCCTCCAGCGGCCGTGCTTCATTATCATCTTGTAGTGCACGGGAATCTCGCGGGATTTGGTAATTATCAGGCATTGAACATCGGCCTTTGTTTTTGAGATCAGGCTCTGCCGGGTAAACACGATCTTCTGACCGGAGTACGACAGGATCCGGTCCATGTATATCTTGTCCAGAAGCCTGCTGAAAAGACGGATGAATTCTTCCTGTTCGTCGGGCTGGAGCTCCCGCCAGTTTCTGCCCAAAACCCGTCTTGAGAGTTCTCTGAAATCAAAAATATCATTAATAATCACCCACAGCTTCTCCTTTTTGATTTCACGTTTGGAATCCGCCTTCAATTCCGGATCGCGCAGGATTTCCAGCATGCTGTTCACTTTTGACTGCACAGCCTGAAGCGGCGCTTCAGCACAGGCCGGGTGTGAATATACCGTCCCGGCCAGGAACAGAACAGTCACAACCATGATGATTTTCTTCATAGCCTACTCCCGTATTTCCTGTTTTACTGTTTCTTGACGTCTCCAAATGCGTACTTGCTGATCAACTCTTCAATGTTCACAGGCGATTCCGTGTCCGTAATGGTTGCTCCGGCTTCCAGAAGATCCCCGGATCCTCCGGGATCCATACTGACATACCGGTCTCCGATCAATCCCGAGGTCCGGATCGATGCGACCGCGTCATCATAGATCTTGATTCCCTTTTTGATCTTCATCTCAACAATCGCTACCTGATTGGCCTGATCAATCCTGAAACCGGTCACCCGTCCGATCTCGATCCCAAACATTTCCACACGATTATCCGGTTTCAACCCGGTTACCGTGTTGAACCTGGCGAAAAGGATGTAGGAATCATCCCCGAAAAGAGAAACCTTTCCCAGTGTCAGGGTCATATATCCCACACACAGCAACCCGATAAGCACAAAAATACCAACCACAGTTTCACTGGAATACTTTTTCATCTGATCTTACCCCCGTGTCTTGCACCAGAACCGCGCCATGGGTCTTTGTCCGGCCAATGCCTCGTCGAACACCCGGTTGATATCATCACTCGGCTTTCCTTCCGCCACGCCGGCCAGCACACTGAAATGAAAGCTCTCCTCAGACTGCAGCCGGGCATGGGTCTGGAATTCGCACAGCCCCCGTCCATGAAGATCCCGGGAGAACTCCTTGATGATCTGCTCTGCCTCGGACAGGTCTGAAAAAGGCAGCAGTGCGACAAACTGATCCCGGGCCTGACGGGCGGCAAACCCGCCCACGGCGCCGCAGTGTTTGTCAATGTAGGTCCCGAACGCCTTCAGGACCCTCTGCATGGCCGTGTGACCGAGATGTTCGCTCACTTGATCCAGCCCTTTCAGGGTAAACACAACCAGCGTGAAGGCTTCATCCGGGTGTCTTCTGCCCAGCATATTCTGGTAACGAAACTTGAAGTTCCGTCTGGAGTACAGCCCGGTCAGGTGTTCCTGGAACCCTTCGAGACTCTGGATGAATTCATCCAGAAACGGATGTTCAAAAGTGTCGAGTTCCTCTGGAGGCCCCTGGAAGATAATTCCACCTTCATGGAGAACCAGGATCCGGTTTGAGATAAAAAATACATCCGGCAGATCGTGACTGATCAGGACCGCGGTAAAACGGAATTTTTTTTGATAGTCGGCAATCATGCTCAGAATGGCGTTTCTCCGGATGAGGTCCTGCCCGGTCGTGGGTTCATCGAAAAGAACGATTTTCGGATCAGTTACCATGGCCCGACTCAGGGCAACCCGTTTCTGCATGCCTCCGGAAAGCTCGGATGGATACTTGTTCGCCACCTCCATCAATTCTGCCTGTTTCATCCCGGCCACCACCCGCATCCGGATCTCGTCATCATTCAGGTTGGTCGTCTGGCGAAGGGGCAGTGCGATATTTTCAAACACGGTGAGGGAATCGAACAGGGCATTGTTCTGAAACATATAACTGATCTGCCGACCATAGGCATTATGCTCCGCCGGAGACATCGTGCGGATCGGAATTCCCTGAAAAAGGATGTCTCCCTCATCCGGCTTGTGCAGACCGATAATATGCTTCAGAAGGACGGTCTTACCGGTTCCGCTCTTGCCGATAATCGTGGTCACTTCCCCTTCAAAGATTTTCAGATTGACCTTTTCAAGAATGGTTCTCCCGTCAAACCGTTTGGTGACATCCCTGAATTCAATTAGTGGTTTTTTCATTATTTCAACACAGTTATAAAAGAAGAGAGGTAATCACATAATCCGCAGCCAGTATCAGAATACATGACAGAACCACTGCCGATGTCGTGGAAAGCCCCACACCCCGGGCGCCATGGCCATCTTTCCGCATATGCGTAAAATAGCCCTGAAAACAGCAGATTGTAGATACAATAATCGCAAAAACCACGGATTTGAGGAAACCGCCGGAGATATCCTTCAACTCGACACTGGATTTTATTCCGTAAATGTAGGT
Source organism: uncultured Desulfobacteraceae bacterium (assembly GCA_964438065.1). GTDB lineage: Bacteria > Desulfobacterota > DSM-4660 > Desulfatiglandales > Desulfatiglandaceae > CAYTJI01. The sequence continues at coordinate 5,956 of CAYTJI010000076.1, forward strand.
GCCGCTGTTCATCCCCAGCAGAACCACGGCGCTGAAATACCCCCCTAAAATTCCAATGAGGTCGAACATGGCGGTCAGCAGAGGGAAACTGATGATCGCGGCGGCGATCCTGGGGCTTATCAGGTAACGGAGCGGATGGATATGCATGGTGGTAAGCGCGTCGATCTGTTCCGTGATCCGCTGGATGCCGATCTCCGTGGCCATGGATGAACCCGCCCGGGCGGTAATCATGATCGCAGCCAGCACCGGGCCAAGTTCCCGGATCAGAGAAATGGACAGGGCCGATCCCAGGATTCCCTCGGAACCGAACTTGACGAGGCTATGAAAAAGTTGCAGACCCAGGACCATACCGGTAAAAAGTGCCACCAGCATGACGATATTTGCGGACCCCGCCCCGATATGATAGATCTGCTGAATGATTCCGGGGAATTGTTTCGGCCGGAAAATCATCGAAAAAGCCCTCACGAAAAAAACCGTCACAGCACCCATTTCGTTGATCAGGGACTTAAATGATCTTCCCAGAGAATTCACAGCTGATATCACCGCCATGTTCCGGCCTCCTGTTTTCACTTACACCTGGCATGATTGTCGTGAATCATGACTGTCGGGCAGATGGAATAACCGGAAGCAACTATACCCCGAACACAGGGAACACGTCCAAGAATTTTTCCGTGCAGGGAGAAAATCATGTATAACCGGATTTTCCGTCCGGCCTGAATCAGGATGCACGCGGACGCGTGTCGTCCGAAACGGACAAGAGCATTCACACAAGGGGCATAATTTCCATCGTAATCATGATGAATTCCGCCTTTACAAAAATGCATTCTCTTAGCTGGTGCCCATCCAAAAATGAAATTCGGGGCACGGGTAAATTTCCGGTCCGGAAATGCGAATTTTTGCGCAAGGCCAAGGAAATCAAGGGACTATGAGGAGATCCTTGATCAGCTCAGATTCAGATGAGCAGCCGCTTATACAGGACAGTGGGCCGCTTATTTGATTGAACGATGCGCAAGGAGACCCCGGTATGGGACACAAACTATGCAAGCTTGGCTTCTTTTGTTTTCAGATAAACCTGAAGGGCCATGAGGGCTGCCGGGGTCACGCCGGAAATCCTGGAGACCTGACCCAGCGAGACCGGTCTGACGCGACTGAGTTTTTCTTTTATTTCGGTGGAGAGACCATGTATGGTCCGGTAATCAATGTCTTCCGGAAGCACCACGTTTTCCATCCGCCTCATTTTTTCTACCTGGCGCTCCTGACGCTCGATATAACCCTCGTACTTGATCCGCGTTTCGACTTCATCGGCGACCGGCTCATCAATCCCTGCCAGGTCCGGGTCGAAAAATTTCAGGTCATCAAACGTGATTTCATTTCTTTTCAGAAGCCGGGCGAGGGAGGTTACATTCCTGATGGGAGCCGAACGGAGGGCTGTCAGCCTGTCCAGGACAACGGGTTCCGGTCTCAGCTTGAACCCTCTC
>CAYTJI010000077.1:0-7432 GCA_964438065.1 uncultured Desulfobacteraceae bacterium
GCGGGTTTATCGGAATCTTTGCCGCGCTTTTACAGAAACTGGGTAATCCGGGAAACATGGGGATTTGCGTGGCCTGCTTTGAGAGAGATATCGCGGGGGCCATTATCATAACTCATTGATATTAAAGCATACCATCCTTTTTCGAAAACAGTTTATGCAGGTTTTAGGAGAAATTTAAAGGAGGATTAAGACATGAAAAAGGTGACAGTTTATCTTTCAGCAGGTTTTATTATGGGTTGGTTCCTCTGCGCAAACGCCATGGCAGGGGATAAAATGAGTTTAAAATTTTTCGATAACAGCCTGAAGATCGGTGGCGATTTCTACCTGAGGACGGAATCCAGAAGTGATTACTATACGCAGGACGGCCGCACGGTGAGCGATCATGGCCTGTCTTCCAGACAGCGGCTGAGTGTTGATTATTCCCCCCAAAAGGGTGTGGGGATCATGCTGACCCTGATGAATACGACCGACTGGAATGATCCCCATCCCTCTCTTTTCCCCTATGCCTACGACCATGACATCGATATCCAGCAGGCCTATATCCATCTCGAAAAGCCGCTGAACCTGCCGGTTTCATTCTGGGCGGGACGAAGGGAGGTGGCGTACCTGAATCAGCGCCTGATCGGCCATTCCTATGGCTGGACAAACAAACCCATCAACTTTGACGGGGCCGGCGTCGCTGTTGAAGGGAAAGCGGCCAAACTCGATCTGTTTTATCTGAACAAGGTGCTCCGGGACCTGGATGAAAACGCATCATTCGACGACGACTGGTTCGGCGATCCGGCAGATCTGTTCGGGACCTGGCTGACATTTAAGGGCCTCCCGCTGGTTCAACAAATAGACACCTACCTGCTGATTAATAACGATGATAATCACGACGACTCATACACAACCGGCATCAGGATATACGGTAAAAAAGGGCAGTTGGATTATGACACCAACCTGAGCCTCCAGTACGGTGGAAAACATATCGCAGGCAAAAGACTCGATCGGCGGGCCCGGGCCTTTTATATGGATGTGGGCTATATGTTTGACATTCCTCAAAGGCCCCGGATTGCCGTTCAGTACAATTATGCGAGTGGAGACGGTGACGGCAGCGATGGTTCCTACCGGTCATTTGACCAGCTCTATGGGTGTGTGCATGGAAAATACGGCCTGATGGACTTTTTCAGTTGGCGGAACATGCATGATCTTTACTTTTACACCGACGCCTATCCGTTTAAAAACCTAAAGATGTTATGCGGTGTTCATTCCTTCTGGCTCGATAAGACAAAAGACGGCTGGTACAACTGCTATAACAAACTGCAGCGGCGGGACCCCACAGGCAATGCCCGTTCGTATGTGGGATCCGAGGTGGACATCCTCTTAAGCTATACATTCCTGACAAATTTTAACGCAAAGCTTTTCTACGGACACTTCTTTGACGGCTCCTATATAAAGGATACCGGAAAGAGCGCCGATGCGGACTATACCTACAGCCAGCTTGAGTACCGGTTTTAGACGCGGGTTCTCAGAGTGAAGGTTGCAAAAAGCCATAAGCCATGATCCAATCTCGTCTTGGAGGGCTATCGGAAATTCCGAATCCAAACCGGATAGTTATCGGTATTGGCCTGGGGCATGATTCAACCGAACCCCTTTCCCGGCACGCAACCATAGATAGTGTCAGATAGTGTCCATCCATAAACGGCTTTTTTGCGCAATCCCTGCGTCAATCCGCGGGATTACTTGCCAGCCTGTGCGTGCCCGCACGCAGACAGGTGCGGCGTACCCGATGTACGCCTCCGCATCATCCCTTGATTTCCTTGGCCTTGATTTCAATTGAAGCTTCGTCGCAACTGCGGATTATTGTTGGATTTCCAGGTTGGAATAAATTTACCGCGTGTCATGACGAGCGGGGTTGACATGCGCCATTGTCCATGTCATGCGATGGAAAAACATCAGGGGTCCGGGTTACCTGAACCGGGCCCCTGAATAGGCAGGAAAACGACTGTAAGAAAGCCTGCAAAGGCGCATATGCCGCTCAGGCGGAAAAGCATATTCAGGCTGGTTGCGTGTGCGATCCACCCTGAAACCATCGCGCCTGTGACAAATCCGGAATCATACGTTGCGGTGAAAAGGGCCATCACAGCCGGTTTTTCAGCCTGGCTTCCATAGCCTGCTGCAAGCGCGTTATATGTGGGAAAGAGCACGGCTATGCCGATCCCGTACAGAAGCGGTGGGACGGGATAGCATGTCCCGCTGATCATGTCCGGGATCAACAGAATCCCAAGTGAAAATACCGGGTAAGCAAGTTTCATAAAAAACAGCTTTCCGAGCCGGTCGATCCGCTTTCCGATGAACAGAAGAACAAAGATCGCAATCACGTTTGAAACCACAAAGAACCGACCGCTCAGCACACCCTTCTCACTGGAAATCAGGGCAATAAAATTAGGCACCGTGGCCTGACAGTGGGAAAAAACAAAGGTTGAGATGAGCAGGAAAACAAAAGCCCTGTCTTTCAGGAGACGACAGTATCGGACCGATGCGTTTTCTTTTTGCCGTGAAGAGGGATCAACAGGCTGAAAGGCCTTCAGGGCGACGACGCCGGCAAGAAAAGCGGCTGTGGATGCAGCCGCGTACAGGCTGGGGAAACCCCATGCCCGAATCAGGTACTCTCCCAGAGGCGGGGCAAACGCAACCGCACACACAAGAGATACACCAATCATGCTGAAGGCCTCCGTCCGTCTCCCGGGACGGATCTTTCTGGCAGCCAGGGAGAATCCTGCAGAAACACAGGCCGAAAACCCCAGCCCGTGGACCACTCTGACAAGCAGCATGAACGGCCCGAATGATGTAACAAGGCTGTAGCATATGGATGCCGCAAGGCTTGCGATAATGCCGATTGAAAATATCCGGGATTCACCATTCCGGACGATCAGTTTCCCCATTATCGGCCGGGACAGGACCGCCGCGCATGAAAATACCCCCATGACCAGTCCGATTACATCAAGTGCGCTGCCCATGGCGTTCAGGATAAGGGGGTAGAGATACAGAAAGGAAATGTTGGCGAAAACCAGAAAAAGAGTCAGATTCAGACAAACAAACGACCTGTCCCGGAGTGGTGCCGGACCGTGATTATTAAGATATGCCACTTTCCTTCTGTGTCTGCTGCGCCGTAAGTGTATACTGTAGGCCGAAATGCGCCTTGTCCCGATATTCGGGAGAATCCTGTGCTGCTGCCGGGCTGCCAATCAACAGGGAAAACGCCCCTGTACGGGATCCCGCGTAATGTCTCATACGGGTTTTCCACAATAGGGACAGAACCGGAAATCCCTTTTCCGGGGCATGCCGCAGTGCGGGCACCTGCGGGATGAATCCGAGCGGATCCCCTGGCTCACCTCACCGGATGTGTTCGCCACCGCCCCGCAATTGGCGCATTGCAAAAAGGGCTCGCCTTTCTTTACCCGGAAAATCGGGATAAAAAAAGCAGACAGGTAATGGTCAACCCTTTTGAGCCGGGCCTGAGGAAGACCACAGGCAGGGCAAATCCCCGGCTGTTCATCCAGATGAATGGTCTTCGGCTGTATTCCGCCAACGAAAAAGAACATGGTACCAATGAAATTCAAGATTGACGATTCAGGGAATTCTGATATCCTTATCATCACCAATTAACAACAGGTTGGCAGGAATAGTCAACACAATGCTGGCTGAAATCCCCTTTGAATGCGGCGGGGACCACGATTTTCTGAGACCCCCGCGGTAATTTCCATATTCCCGGGGTTGAATATCTCGAAATTTCCGGGCCGGTCCGTCGGGTCCGGCCCCAGGCAGACTCAAAGGCAGCAAAACATCCAACCCTGGAAGGAGGACATCATGGGCACAACGGGTGTTGTCCGGCACAACAGATACCTGGATCACCGCACGGGTGCGGGGCATCCGGAAAGTCATCACCGGCTGGAAGTGATTTACGCCATGCTGGATGAGCCGGACATGAGGGATCTGTTCAGGGAAATTCCGCCAAGACGTGCAGAAAAAGATGAGATCACGCGCATTCATCTCCCGGAGTATGTGGACCGGGTCGCATCCACTGCAGGCAAGGAATTCACCCGTCTGGACATGGATACCACCACATCGCCGGGATCATACGAGGCCGCGCTGCTGGCGGCAGGCGGACTGTGCCAGGCCATCTCCTGGGTCGCGTCCGGAGAACTTTCCAACGCCTTTGCGCTGGTCAGACCGCCGGGGCACCACGCGGAATCGGACCGCGGCATGGGCTTCTGTCTGTTCAACAATGTGGCCATCGGCGCCCGGTATGCTCAGGACGCCCATCGAATGAACCGCATCCTGATTGTTGACTGGGACCTGCACCATGGCAACGGCACCCAGCATTCATTTGAGGATGACGCGTCTGTTGTCTATTTTTCAACCCATCAGTATCCCTATTACCCCGGCACCGGCGCAAATCATGAGACGGGCATGGGTGAAGGGGAGGGGTACACGGTCAATGTTCCACTTTCGACAGGCTATGGTGACGGTGAATACACGGCGATTTTTGAAGATATCCTGAAGCCTGTGGCCCTGGCGTTTGATCCGGACCTGATCCTGGTATCTGCCGGTTTTGACATACACGAAAATGATCCGCTGGGCGGGATGCGGGTGACACCGGCAGGATTTGCATCATTGACAAGATCTGTTATGACAATTGCTGAAGCATGCTGCAACGGCCGGGTGGTCTTTACCCTGGAGGGGGGGTACGACCTGGGAGGCCTCAGGGAGTCTGTAAAGGCGATTCTAAAAGAAATGGCCGATCTGACCGAAACCGACTGTCACACCATGGCCTCACAGGCGGATGCGGCAATGCTGGACCGGGCGGTTTCTCCCGTGATCAGCGCCCATGCCCGGTACTGGACCGCGCTGAAACGCTGAACCGCGCTCACGGAAAGAATGGGACCTAAAACCTGCATAAATTGTTTTCAAAAACCGCAGGCTTTATGGCCGCATTCGGATTGATGCGTGACATGCAAGACCGGCATTTCCATTACCCACTGATATCAAAAAGATAACTTACTTTTTTGGAAACAGTTTATGCAGGTTTTAGGTGGACCAAGACACCCGGGTGTGGCTTTTCAATACCACGATCAGAAAGGAGCAAAAATCCATGAGTCAAACACTGCTCAGACAGCTTCGATCCGAGGGAAGGGAAATATTCATGGCCTCCCTGAAAGCCGTAGACCCGTACCGGGCGGTCAAACGTTTTGTCCGCCTCAACGGGACAAAAGTGGTTTTGGGGGCAAATGACCGGGACACAAGGGAACTTGATCTGTCCCGGTACGACCGCATCTGCATTGTCGGCGCGGGCAAAGCAACCGCTCCCATGGCTCGGGCCATCGAAGACCTGTTCGGCCGGAGAATAGTCAAAGGTCTGATCAATGTGAAATACGTCTTTACCGAAAAACTGACCTACACGGACATCGTTGAGGCAGGCCACCCCGTTCCGGACCACAATGGAGAAAAGGGAACGGAAAGAATTCTTGAATTGCTGCGAACCGCCAATGAGAAAGACCTGATCTTTTCTCTGATCTCCGGGGGAGGATCCGCACTCTTCCCCAAGCCTGTCGGGGACATTACCCTTGAGGAAAAACAGGAAATCACCCGCAGACTGCTTTCCTGCGGTGCCAGTATTGATGAAATCAATGCGGTGAGAAAACACATCTCCGCTTCCAAAGGCGGCCAGATGGCAAGGGCCGCGGCCCCGGCAACCGTTGTCAACCTGATGCTTTCCGATGTGGTTGGAGACCGGGCGGATGTCATTGCCTCTGGCCCGTTTACTCCAGACAGCTCCACTTTCACGGACGTGAACAGGGTGATCGAAAAATACGACCTGAAAGACATACCCGTCTCAATCCGCAGACATATCCAAGCGGGCATGGCCGGCCGCATTCCCGAAACCCCGAAAGTGGGTGACCCGGTTTTCGAACGGGTGATCAGCTTTATTGTCGGGAGCAACATCCTTGCCCTGGAAGCAGCGGAAGAAAAAGCCCGGAAACTGGGCTATCATACACTGATCCTGTCCTCCATGGTTGAGGGCGAAACCAGAGACGTGGCACGGGTGCACACGGCAATTGCTGCGGAAATTCTGAAAACAGGCAGACCGAATCCCCCCCCACTGTGTGTAATCTCCGGGGGAGAGACAACCGTGACCATCCGGGGAGACGGCCTCGGGGGAAGAAACCAGGAATTCTGCCTGGCGGCCGCCCCCGACCTTGCGAGGCTGCCGCCCCGGGTGCTTGTTTTAAGTGGCGGCACCGACGGGAATGACGGGCCGACAGACGCGGCAGGGGGAATGGTCGATGCGGGCACAGTCCAGAGAGGTATCGAGGGCGGCATGGAAGCCCTCGAGTTCCTGAAAAACAATGACGCGTACCATTTCCTTGAAAAAACAGGGGACCTTTTGATGACCGGGCCTACCAACACCAATGTGATGGATGTCAGATTGATCCTGGTGCGCTGAATCCGGCCCGGTTTCTGCCGTGGATTGCCATGAGGCCTGATGGAATATGTTTTCCGTATCGGGAGGATGCCGGTTACAAGAAAAAAGATCAGGATGGGACCCGCCACCGCTTATGGATGCTGGACAGCGGGTGGCGGTATGAAAAAAGCATGCCCTGAAGGGTTCGTTCACCCCATCACCGCCTTGACAGGACCGCGTCGCGGCATTACGGCACCGCACAGTCGGAGGGATCTCCGGAAAGTTTTGAAAGGGCATGATGCAGGGCCGGCAACACAACGGAAAGATTTTCCCTGGCCCCCCTGGGACTGCCGGGGACGTTGATGATAAGGCACGTCTTGCGGACTCCGGCCATGGCCCGGGATATCATGGCGTGGGGCGTTTTTTTCAGGCTGGCGGCACGCATGGCCTCCGCCATGCCCGGGACCGCGTAGTCAATGACCTCCTCCATGGCCTGTGGCGTGACATCTCTCGGGCCGAGACCGGTCCCCCCGGAAGTAATGATCAGGGACAGGCCGTCCCGGTCCACCCACTCCACCAGCGTGTCCACAAGCTGCCGGCGCTCATCCGGAATGGTTTTCCGGTTTCGCACGGAAAAGCCCTCCGCCTCGAGCATGGCCGCCACGATTTGTCCGCTTTCATCCTTTCTCAGGCCCCGGGAACCCTTGTCGCTGACCGTGAGAACGCCGCTCGCAAACTGAATTTCCACGGTACTGTGCTCATTCCTGTTCTTTGGCGGCCGCAATGACCTTTTCCGCCAATTGGGCGGGCACCTCCTCGTAATGAGAACGTTCCATCGCGAATGTGCCTCGTCCGCCTGATATGGAATTGAGATCCAGCGCGTACCGCAGGACCTCGGACATGGGGACCTCGGCCTTGATCACCTGGTACTTTCCCCTTGTATCCATCCCCACGACCTTTCCGCGGCGGCCGTTCAGGTCACCC
>CAYTJI010000078.1:0-7377 GCA_964438065.1 uncultured Desulfobacteraceae bacterium
GAGACTCAGAAGAACCGCGGCCATCAGGGATATGATACGGGAGACATCCCTGTCCGTAAAAGACCTTATCGCCCCGCTGTTCGTGAGAACCGGCCGGGGGCAGCAAATACCGATTCCCTCAATGCCGGATCAGTTCCAGTTTTCCGCGGACATGCTTGTCGGGGAGGTGGAGGCCCTGTATGCGCTGGGCATTCCTGGCGTTATTCTCTTTGGGCTGCCTGACAGGAAGGATTCCGTGGGGAGCCGGTCCTGGGCTGAAGACGGGGTGGTCCAGACCGCGGTTTCAGCCATTAAGGCCCGGGTCCCGGAACTGGTCGTGGTCACGGATGTCTGCCTTTGTGAATATACGGACCACGGGCACTGCGGCGTGGTTCAGGACGGGGATGTGGACAATGATGCGACACTGGAGTTGCTTGCCCGCCAGTCCGTATCACATGCGATGGCGGGCGCTGATTTTGTTGCCCCATCCGACATGATGGACGGCCGGGTGGCCGCCATCAGGAAAGCGTTGGACAATGCGGGGTTCCAGAATACTGGCATCATGTCCTATGCGGTGAAATACGGGTCCGCGTTCTATGGGCCGTTTCGGGATGCCGCAGACTCGGCACCTCAGTTCGGCGACCGGGCCGGTTACCAGATGGACCCGGCAAATGCCGTGGAGGCGGTTCGGGAGGCGGATCTGGACATTCAGGAAGGGGCGGATATCATTATGGTTAAACCCGCAATTTCTTATCTGGATATTGTCAGGAGGATTCGTGAAATCAGTCTGGTCCCGGTGGCTGCCTACAATGTCAGCGGTGAATACGCAATGGTCAGGGCGGCCGAGGCAAAGGGATGGATCGACGGCACACGCGTCATGATGGAGATGCTGACCTCTATCAAGCGGGCGGGAGCCGACCTGATTCTGACATACTTCGCCAAAGAGGCGGCACGTCAATTGCGGATAAAATGAGTTTTAAAGCCTGCAAACGTCGAATTTGCCTTGCACCTGCCTGCAGCAGGCAGGTGCAAGGCGGCAAGGACGCAGACGTTCCACGATACTTCAAGTCCCTGCCAACACCGTCCCGCCTCCAGGCGGGATAGAATCGGCGCTCCCCCGGGGTAAACGGTTTTCAAAAACAGCAGCCTTTACGGCCGTATTCGGACTGATGCTAACGGGTTTTGTTCCGCCGGGATTTTTCCCGGCGCATCAATCAGATCTTTCAGCACATGTCGAACGAAAAAGTTGATCATTCAGCAGCCCAACCCAGGCTGGTCGCCTGGGAAATCACCAGACGGTGCAACCTGAACTGTGTCCATTGCAGGGCGTCTGCGGAACGAGGCCCGTTTTCCGGGGAACTGGGCACCGAAAAGTGTATGGAAATCCTGGATCAGATCCGGGCTGCAGGTTCCCCGATCATTATCCTGACCGGGGGGGAGCCGCTCCTGAGAGAGGATATTTTCGATGTGGCTGCTCACGGCACCCGCCTGGGCCTCCGCATGGTCATGGCGACAAACGGATCGCTGCTTTCCCCGGAGATCATTGAAAGGATGAAATCGTCCGGGATCGCGCGGGTCAGCGTCTCCATCGACGGCGTCAATGAGATTCAGCATGATCGCTTTCGGATGGTCGAGGGCGCCTTCCGAAGGTCCATGGAGGGGATTCGCTTTCTTAAAGAAGCGGGCATGGATTTTCAAATCAACACGACGGTGACCCGCCACAATGTCGACCAAATCGAGGCGCTTCTGGATATGAGCGTCCGACTGGGCGCAGTGGCCCACCATCTTTTTCTGCTGGTTCCAACAGGCCGTGCCAGAGAAATGGTAAATCAGGAGATCGACGCAGCGCAATACGAGAAACTGCTCCGGTGGTTTTATCACATGAGAGACCGGGTCCCGCTTCATCTGAAAGCGACCTGCGCTCCCCACTATTACAGGATTCTCCGTCAGGAGGCCCGAAAAAAAGGAGAGAAGGTCGATTTCAGGACATACGGCCTGGACGCGATGACCCGGGGTTGCCTGGGGGGCACGGCATTCTGTTTTATTTCGTATGACGGTGTGGTACAGCCCTGCGGATACCTTGAGTTGAATTGCGGGGACCTGAAGGATTCAACCTTTGAGTCCGTATGGCATCATTCCGGAATATTCAGACAGCTCAGGGATTTTTCATCCTACAAGGGCAAGTGCGGTCGATGTGAATATCTCAGGTATTGCGGGGGTTGCAGGGCCAGAGCATTCGAATCGACAGGTGATTTTCTGGCCGAAGAGCCCCTGTGTGCCTATCAACCCTCAAAAAAGGCTGTTCATGAACAGGACAGACAAGGAAATCCTCAATGAAATCCAGTCGAATTTCCCGATTACCTCACGTCCCTACCTTGAGATAGGGAAACGACTCGGTTTGTCTGAAGCCACGGTTATCGAGAGCGTAAGAAGGTTGAAAAAAGAGAAAATCATCCGCCGTATCGGTGGAAATTTTTACTCCTATCGGCTGGATTTTGCCAGCACGCTCTGTGCCGCCAGCGTGCCGGAAGATGAGATCGAACATTTTGTGGGGGTGGTCAACCGGTTCCCGGGCGTGACTCACAACTACCTCAGAGATCACAGATACAATATATGGTTTACTTTTATTGCCAAGGACATGAACGAAATAGAAAATGCCCTGAAAAGGATATCCGAGGAGACGGGCAGGACAGAGATAAGGAATCTGCCGGCGGTAAAAACATTCAAGATCAAAGTGGACTTTAAAATCTGAGAACCGGATCTGTATGGTCTTCAATCATAGCGGTCTTCCTGCTGTTTTTCAAACCGGGATTCGAGGATTTCCTTTTTTTTCTTGCTGATCAATCCCATTTCCACAAGAAGATCGCCGATTCCGGCCTCCCGAAGGACATCATCCGAAAGGATGGCCTTGTTGGTCTTCAGAGAAGTGCTGAAAAATGTGTGACTGAAGGTGAGTTGTTTTTTCTTGAGCAGTTTTATGTTCAAACCGCCGAAATAGATAAAGTGATTGCCGGCGATAAAATACAGCAGCCCGCCGATGCCGATCCAGATCACCGTTTTTGTGATTCGTCTCATTAAAAGACCTCCCTGCCCTCAGCCCGATTTTTCATGGATAAACATCTCCGGCGCCAAATACGATCGATAGAGGCCTTTGAAAAGTGCCGTTTTTGTACCCACTCGGTGCCTGTATGTTGGTTTCATGCAGACCGACCGGACTTAACCGCTGTCCATCCATCAATGGCCCTTTTGCCCAATATCCGCGTTGCGCAAAAAAATAACCCTCGGAATATCAACCATATGCCTGCCTGTCCCGTTAAATTCACCATAGTGACAGCGCAGCGTATTTAATCGGGGCGGTTATTTTTTCGCACGTCCCCGCTCAAAGTCCGGGATCTTCGACTTGATTTTGGCCAAATCCCGCCATGGCGGGACTCATTTCTGGATGGACGCCGGCTCTGAATACCTTTTCGGCAGAATCCGATAGAAATGTTAGAAAAAATTTAGCCCTTGGCCTCCTGCTGTCAGTTCGAAGAAAAGCCTTGACTACCCTGTCTCGGTCTGTTTTATACTCGCCGCCACTTCGGGAGACTTTGATCCTCCATGAAACTATCTACCGACGAAACCGTGGCCTGGCTGGGATTGTATTTGGTTCCCGGTCTTGGCAACAGCGCGTTCAGACGACTGCTTGAAAGATTTGGCGGTCCCGAGGCCGTGTTCAGGGCGGGTTTTTCCGAACTGGTGACGGTTGCGGGTGTTCGTGAAGAAACCGCCCGGAAAATCGTGAAGAAACAGTTTTCGTCTGATCCTGAAAAGGAAATCAGAAAGGTTGAAGAATGCAACGCCAGAATCGTAACTTTCCGAGATTCCCGTTACCCGCCTTTACTGAAGGAAATCCACTCGCCTCCGGTGATTCTGTATGTAAAGGGAAAAGATATCCCGAAATCTCGGATATTTATTGCGATTGTGGGTTCGAGAAACGCGACTCATTACGGGCTTAAGACCGCGGAAAACATTGCCTTCGGCCTTGCCGCGCGGGGTATCGGTGTGGTCAGCGGCATGGCAAAGGGAATCGATTCCGCTGCTCACAAGGGTTGTCTGAGAGGGAAAGGGTTTACGGTTACAGTCATCGGTACAGGGATTGACCTGGTTTATCCCCCCGAAAACAGGAAGCTCTCAGAGGAAATATCCGCGAAGGGGACGATGGTTTCCGAGTTTCCAACGGGCAGCCCACCGGAGCCAAAGAACTTTCCCATACGGAACCGACTAATCAGTGGCCTGAGCAGGGGTGTCGTCGTTGTAGAGGCGACTAAAAAGAGCGGTTCTCTGATCACAGCGTCCATGGCGCTGGAACAGGGGAGGGATGTTTTTGCGGTCCCCGGTAGTGTCGATTCTTTTAAAAGCAGGGGTCCACATTTGTTGATCAAACAGGGGGCCAGCCTTGTCGAGAATGCCGATGATATTCTGGAAGAGCTCGGCCTCGGATATCGGAATTTTCAACAGAACCATCTGTTTCCGCAAGAGGGTGGACAGGAGCCGGAGCTCAGTGACACGGAGAGAAAGCTTTTTGAAATCGTGGGAGATTATCCGGTTCATATTGATGAGATTGTCAGGCGGAGTGAACTGGATACGAGTGAGGTTTCGAGCGCTTTGATGTCCCTGGAACTGAAAGGCCTCATCAGACAACTGATGGGAAAGCGGTTCGCGAGGTAGTGCCCGAATTTTATTTATGGATGGGCACGAGGTAATGGTGGAGGAGACAACAGTGGGCGGCGGGGGTATCTCGAGCGGATGTCCGGCCCCGATGAATGACGTAAAGACGGATGAAAGGTAATGGCGAAAAATCTGCTGATTATTGAATCGCCGGCCAAGGCCAGAACAATCAAGAAATATCTGGGATCTGATTTCAAGACCATGGCTTCCGTGGGTCATGTAAAAGATCTGCCTGTGAAAAAACTCGGTGTTGATATTGAGAACGATTTCAAACCCGAATACGTGACCATTAAAGGGAAGGGCAAGATCTTGAAGGCGTTGAGGGAGGCCGGGAAAAAAGCGGAGAACATATTTCTGGGCCCCGACCCGGACAGGGAGGGGGAAGCCATTGCCTGGCATATTGCCGAGGAATTGAAGAAAAACGGCCGGAAGATTTACCGCGTTCTGTTCAATGAACTGACGGAAAAGGCGATTCGGGAAGCGATTGCCTCGCCACAGCCCCTGAACAGGGATAAATTCGAGTCGCAGCAGGCCCGGAGAATCCTGGATCGTCTCGTGGGATATCAGCTGTCCCCATTGCTCTGGACACGGGTAAAACGCGGTCTCAGTGCCGGGAGAGTACAATCGGTAGCGGTAAAAATGATCTGTGACCGGGAAAGAGAGATCCACGCATTTGAATCCCAGGAATACTGGTCTTTGACCGCGTACCTGAAGTGTGAAGAACCTCCGGAATTCAAGGCGAGATTTTTCAAATATTCCGGCAAAAAAAAGGATCTCAGAAACAGTGATGAGGTGCAGAAGCTTGTTTCCGAAACGGAAAGCCGCCAGTTCGAAGTCGTCCAGGTTACAAAAAAGCAGAAAAAAAAGAATGCCCCCCCACCATTCATTACCAGCCTCCTTCAGCAGGAAGCCCATGGAAAGCTGAGATTTTCCGCAAAAAAAACCATGTCCATCGCCCAAAATCTCTATGAAGGCCTGGAACTGGGGGAACGGGGGCGCGTCGGGCTGATTACGTATATGAGGACGGATTCATTTCGTGTCTCGGACGATGCTGTCTCCCGGGCGAGGCATTATATTGAGAGGGTTTTTGGCCAGGATTATCTGCCTGCCAAGCCGAACCGGTTCAAGAGCAGGAAAGGCGCCCAGGAAGCGCACGAGGCCATCCGTCCCACCGCTGTTGACCTCGAGCCCGACCTTGTCCGGCCTTATCTGTCAAAGGATCAGTTCAGACTCTACGACCTGATATGGAAGCGCTTTATCGCCAGCCAGATGCGTCCGGCAATCCTTGATCAGACCCAGGCCGACATTGCGGCAGGCCGTGCGTTGTTCAGGGCAGCCGGTTCCGTGGTTTTGTTCAAGGGATATACCGTGCTGTATCCAAAGAATATGAATGGTTCAGACACCGGCAAAGACGCTGAAACGCAGCTTCCGGCCCTTGAAAAAGGACAGGTGCTTACTCTTGTTAAACTGGAACCGGCCCAGCATTTTACCCAACCCCCCCCCCGGTATACCGAGGCAACCCTGATCAAGGCCCTGGAAGAGAACGGCATCGGTCGACCTTCAACCTATGCGGCGATTCTGGCTAATATCAACAACCGGGACTATGTGTCACTTGAAAAACGACGGTACAAACCCACTGAGCTTGGATTCCTGGTGACGGATCTTCTGGTAAGGAGTTTTCCCGATATTATGAATACCTCCTTCACGGCGAAAATGGAGAACGATCTGGACAGAATCGAGCGGGGTGAGGTCAGATGGACCCGGGTAATGGCGGATTTCTACAAGACGTTCCGGGAAGACCTGCGCAGGGCGGAGCAGGAGATGAAAGGCGAGATCCCCACGGACATCTCGTGCCCCGAGTGCGGCCGGCCCATGGCGATCCGTTCTGGACGAAACGGGGTTTTTCTGGCGTGCACCGGATATCCCGAATGCAAGAGTACATGCAATTTTACCCGTGACGGCAATGGAAAGATTCTTGTCGAGCAGATGCCTGAGATTGCCGGAGACGAGGAACCGTGTGAGATATGTGGCCGTCCGATGGTAGTCAAGAGCGGCCGATTCGGGCCTTTTCTTGCTTGTTCCGGTTATCCGGAATGTAAAAACACCCGGGATATAAGCGGCAGGGAGAAAACCGATGACCCGGTGGAGATTTCAGAGACCACATGCAAGGAATGCGGGGGGGCAATGCGGGTCAAGAGAAACCGTGCGGGTCAACGGTTTCTGGCCTGCGAGAATTACCCCGTTTGCACTTACACCGAGTCCGTCAACACGAAGGTTCCATGCCCAAGGCAGGGATGTAACGGCACGCTTGTGGAAAAGACCTCCAGAAAGGGCCGCACATTTTATGCGTGCAATCAGTACCCTGAATGCCGGTTCGCCATGTGGGACCAGCCTTTTGATGACAGGTGTCCTGAGTGCGGAACCCGGGTAATGAGCATAAAATATCCCCGCGGGGAGTCCCCGGTTTTGTCATGCAGAAAAAAGGGCTGCGGATTTGTAAAACCGCTGCCTGTTTCCAAATAGTTTCCAACCAATCGGCTTTTTACCTAGTGTCCATCCGGAAACGGCATTTTTGCGCAATCCCTGTGTCAATCTTCGGGATCATTTGCCTGCTGTGCATGCCCGCACCCAGACAGGTGCGGCGTACCGGATGTACACCTCCGCATCATCCCCTGATCTGCTCGGCCC
>CAYTJI010000079.1:0-7350 GCA_964438065.1 uncultured Desulfobacteraceae bacterium
TGAAAACCGTTGAGTGTCAAAGCTCCGTGGGTTCGAATCCTACTCCCTCCGCCATCCATTGGCCAGGAGGTGAACCGACAGGCAGCCGTAGACCTTTGAAAAATGACCGATTTTGTGCCTAATCAAGTCGAAGCGTACTATGAACGGGAAAAGACAAATCCTGCCATGGCGGGACCCATTTTCGGATAGGCACGAAATAACAGTTGTACGCCAGCGGAGAGATGGCCGAGCTGGCTGAAGGCGCTCGCCTGCTAAGCGAGTAATGGGTAAAAAGCTCATTCGAGGGTTCGAATCCCTCTCTCTCCGCCATTTTTTTGTCTGAACGGAAAATTTTTTCACATATAAGCGCAGAAGAGAGCATTCAACTCCTTTCCTTTCGCCACATGGGGCCGTTTCTTGTGTCGATGACTCTTATCCCCATCTCTTTGAGCCTGTGCCTCAGACTGTCGGCCGTTGCCCAGTCTCCGGCTTTTCGAGCCTGTTCCCTCCGGTAGATCAGGCCTTCCACTTCCGGGTCTGTTTTTTCTGCTTCGAGGTGCAGGATGCCCAGTACGGAATTAATGCCTTTAAGCACATCCATTACTTTTTCTCTGCCTGCCACGGAAATGCCGGTTCTGTCCATGATTGTATTTAGCCGGCGGATAAACTGGAACAGGGCGGCCAGGCCTGCTGAAGTGTTAAAGTCATCGTCCATCGACTCTGAAAATTTGTGTTTCAGATCGTACACCGCCTGATGCAGGTTCGGGTCGTCATCTCCAGCATGACAGTGGTACAGCTTTTGTACAAAAGTATCCAGGTGATCGACAGTATTTTTCGCAGCCTCCAGTTTTTTCCGGGAAAAGAAAATAGGTTTTCGATAATGATGGCTGATGAGCCAGTACCGAATTTCCCTGCCCGAATGCCCTTGTCTGAGAAGGTCTTTCAAGGTCAGGGTTTCCGCATCCGTGTACGGGAGTGTCTTATCATCATTTGTCATCACCACTTCATTGTGAAGCCAGTAATTGGCCGGAGGACTGTCTGAAAGTGCCTGACTGATGGCGATCGCGTTTTCGTGGTGAGGGAATATCAGGTTGGCACTACCCATGTGGATGTCATATTTTGATCCGAGATGTTTAAACGCCATGGCCGAACACTGCAGATGCCACCCGGGCCTGATGTTGCCCCATTGTGTTTTGAAGAAAATGCCACTCTTCAATTCATTCAGGGTTGATCTCTTCAGCAGAGTAAAATCCCGGGGGTTTTCCTTTTCATACTCGTCAAGATCCACGGTTTTTCCAATCCTGATTTTCTCCAGGTCGATCCTGGAAAGCCTGCCGTAATCCTTGAAACGGGAAATATCAAAATATATTGAACGGAATTTTTCATAGGCATAGCCGCGTTCGAGCAATTTCTGTGTCACTTCTATCATGTCCGTCACAAATTCACTGGACCGTGGATAGGCAGTGGCCCGGATAATGTTCAGATCATCTATGTCTTCCAGGAAGGCCTGGTAATACTTCTCCGTGTAATCTTTTAACGGCATCCCCGCTTTTTCTGCGCCTTCGATCGTCCGGTCGTCCAGGTCCGTAACATTCATGATATAAGTCACCCGATACCCTTTGTACTCCAGGTATCGTCTGACAAGGTCCGAAAAAACAAGGCGTCTGGCATGATTCAGGTTCATCAACCGGCACAGAGTGGGCCCGCAGGAATACAGGGTCACCCGGTTTTCCTCAATAGGTACAAATTCTTCTTTCATGCGATTCAGGGTATTGAAAACACGCAGGCCGGATCTTTTTTTGGTCATAAAAAGCGGCGTACTCAGATATCTCTCGCCACCATCGGGGAAAATGGTGACAATGCGCCCTTTTTTTATCTCCCGTGCGACAATAAGGCTGGCCGCCATGGCCGCACCGGCACTCATACCGGCAAAAATCCCTTCCTTTTTCGCAAGCATCCGTGAAGTCTGGTAGGCTGTTTCATCGTCAACATGGATAATCCGGTCCAGACGGTTTTTCTCGAATATCCCCGGTTGATATGACTCTTTCATATTTTTCAGCCCCTGAATTTTGTGGCCCAGGTAGGGTTCCACACCTACAATCCGGATGTCGGGGTTCAGTTCTTTAAATCGTCTGCTTAAGCCCATCAGGGTCCCGGTTGTCCCCATGGTTGCTACAATAACGTCCAGATTGCCGTCCGTCTGCTCCCAGATCTCCACGGCCGTGCCCTGATAATGGGCCATCCAGTTGGCCGGATTATTGAATTGATCGGCAAGCCAGTATTTTTCCGGTTCGTTTCTGGCAAGATTATACGCATATTCAATGGCGCCGTCGGTTGAGAGCCTGGCGGATGTAAATTTGATTTCGGCCCCAAGCGCCTTGAGGATTTTGACCCGTTCTTCACTGACAGACTCAGACATGATAAGCAGAACACGGTATCCCTTGACCGCCGCGACCAGGGCGAGACCGATACCTGTATTCCCGCTGGTGGCTTCAAGGATGATTTTGTCCTTTGTCAGTTCTTTTTTCTTTTCGGCCTCTTCGATCATATAAAGGGCCGGCCTGTCTTTTATGGAGCCGGCAGGGTTGTAAAACTCAAGCTTTGCCAGGATTTCAACATCATTGTTCGGGTTGAGTGTGTTGATGGAGACCATGGGCGTTTTCCCGATAAGGTCCAGGATATTTTTGTATTTACCGTTCATTGATTTTCATGCTCCGCCTTTGAGTTTTGAACGTCAGGATCCCTTGACAGGTGCCTCCCGGGGGGGTGGTCAAAGATCCTTTTCTGAAACCGGAAAATACACGGAAAAATTTTCGGGAAGATGTCCCCATATTTCGGGGACAATCATTTTGGGGCATAATGAAGAGCTCCGGAAAGGGCATTTTCATACAGCTTCCCGGATTGGATGCGGCATTGAATTGTGCCCGGGAAACCAGCGTCGTTTACTTTTATATGAATTTGTTGCGGTTTGCAATATGAATAGCCGTTCGCATGTTTTCAGAGACAGACCTTCGTCAATCAGTGTCTGCGGCGGATTTTTCAGTATATCATATCAGGCCTTTCATTCGATGACGCACATGAAACATCCTTTGCGGGGAGCAGGCTTCAGGAAGAATCTCCGGGATAGTATGATCTTTTTTTGGGCTGCCCCTTGACATTTTATAGCTTGTTGTTATTTTTACGTTAAATTTTGCTTAATCATTGAAAATGGGATAAATCCCGGACACCGGAATTCAGGTGGACCGCTGGCCGGGATGAAGTTCTGCCGGGCCTTGCCGGAGATCCCTTTGATCCGGGGGAACAGACCCACGTGGGCCAAACACAGTTGGAAATATTTAACCTAAATCCTGCAAGCGTCGAGTTTTCCGAAGACCTGCCTGCAGCAGGCAGGTGCAAGGCGGCAAGGGCGCAGACGTACGACGATACTTCAAGTCCTTGCCAACGCCGTCCCGCCTCCAGGCGGGATAAAATCGGCGCTCCCGGAGGGTAAACTGTTTTCAAAAACCGCAGCCTTTATGGGCCATTCAAATTGATGCGTGTCATGCAAGCACAACGTTCCGATAACTTGATGATATTAAAAGCATAACTTCCTTTTTGAAAAAAGTTTGTGCAGGTTTTAGGTTTCAAAATGTCCGGATGACCTTTTCGAACCCGGGCAGTGCTCCGTCAATGACCGTGTCGGGCACACAATAGGCAATCCTGAAATGCCCGGGAGCCCCGAAACCGCTGCCGGGTACTGTGAGGATATTTTCCTCCTGAAGCGCTTGCACAAAGACAAACTCATCCTCAACCGGTGACCGGGGGAACAGATAAAATGCCCCATCGGGCCTGTTAAACTCATATCCGAACGACAGAAGCGCTTCACAGAGCCGGTTTCTTTTTTCTTGGTAAGAGCGGATGTCCACACTTTCCTCGAGCAGGACGGAAACGGCCCGCTGCATGAACGCGGGGGCGTTGACATAACCCAAAATCCGGTTGCTGAAGACCATTCCCGCCACGACTACTGCTTTGTCGGACAGCTCAGGGCTTGCTGCAATATAGCCGATCCTTTCCCCCGGAACAGATAGATCCTTTGAAAAGGAGGTGACAACAAAACTTTCCGGGTACAGGTCGAAAATGTTCGGCACCGTAATGCGGTCGTAGGTGATTTTCCGGTACGGCTCGTCTGAGACCAGGTATATGGGACGTCCCTGTTTCGTGCTGTAATGCGAGAGCAGACGGGCCAGTTCGGTCAGTTCCCGGGAGGAGTAGACCTTGCCTGTCGGGTTGTTCGGGGAATTGATCAGCACGGCCTTTGTTTTTGGGCTGACGGCATTTTCAAGAGAGTCGAAATCGAGAGAAAAATCCTCCTTCGTGGGAACGGTTTTTACGGTCCCCAGGTGGTTGTCCACATAGAAATCATATTCCACAAAATAGGGTTTGGGGATGATGACTTCGTCCCCGGGATCCAGCAGGGTCTTCAGGACCACATTGAGCCCGCCGGCAGCGCCTACCGTCATGACGATTTCATCCGCACTGAATGTGTTCCTGTTGAATGTGTTCAGGTAATCGGCCACGGCCTGCCTGGTTTCGGCAAAACCGGCATTGGGCATGTAGGCATGCCTTCCACGTGACTTGTCGCGGGCCAGTTCAACAAGCACCTGTTTGAAGCGGGGAGGCGGTTCCATATCCGGGTTTCCGAGACTGAAGTCAAAGACATTTTCCGTGCCGAATTTTGCCTTTCTTTCCTGTCCTTCCTCAAACATCTTCCTGATCCATGAGGATCTTTCCATGGAGATGCGAATTTTATCTGAAACGGCCATATATTACCCTCCCGCGCAGTGCGTTTTCACCATATCGATTTATCCGGCCTTGTCAATAAAAAAAGCGGGTTGCAAGACCTTGACAGAGTCGGGATGTTTCACTACCTTACACGTGTAATTCGTAACACCCCGGTACCCCCGGGTGGGACCGGGCTGTTACCGCCACCCATGTTATGAGACCTTTGAAAAGCTGCCGCTTTTGCACCAACTCGGCGTCTGGTTCAAGTTATAATCCTCGAAATATTCAATATATTCCTGCGGTTATAATTTTCTCCGTCCCCCGCTCAGAGTCCGGGATCTTCGACTTGATTTGGCACAAAATCGGTCATTTTTCAAAGGCCTCGTTATGCCTGCCATCCCGGCCCCTGTCAATGTCGGGCCTGTGCCGGATCAATTTTTTGTGGATTGCACTAGGTGAACATGGAAATGAAGAGAAAAAACACACGTCGCATATACGTAGGTCATGTCCCCATCGGGGCGGGAGCGCCTGTTGCCGTCCAGTCCATGACCAACACGGACACGCGGGATGAGGGCGCGACAATGGAGCAGATCCAACGGTTGGCTGCGGCCGGTTGCGAGATTGTCCGCCTGGCGGTTCCCGATAAGGCGGCGGCAGCGGCGTTCAGACGAATTAAAAAGGAGTCTCCGGTTCCCCTGATAGCGGATGTCCATTTTGATCACCGCCTGGCCCTTGCGGCGCTTGAAGCCGGTGCTGATGGTTTGAGAATCAATCCCGGAAATATCGGCGGCCGGACGGCGGTGAGGCAGGTGGCCGAGGCGGCCGATAGATCAAATGCCCCGATTCGGGTCGGCGTGAATGCAGGGTCGCTGCACAGGGAGATCATCCGGAAATACGGCGGCCCCTCGCCCGAGGCCATGGTGGAGAGCGCGCTGGCGCATGTCGGCCTTCTGGAAAAGACCGGTTTCGACCGGATCAAGATATCATTGAAATCATCCAGTGTAACGGATACCATCAAGGCCTATGAGCTTCTTTCGCAGAAGGTGGATTATCCATTGCATCTGGGCGTGACCGAGGCCGGCACACTCATATCGGGAACGGTGAAAAGCGCGATCGGCATCGGCTATCTCCTGGCCGAAGGCATCGGCGACACCTTCCGGGTATCATTGACAAGAGATCCTGTTGATGAGGTCCGGGTTGCTTATGAGATCCTGAGAGCACTGGGGATCAGGCACAGGGGTCCTGAGATTATCTCCTGCCCCACGTGCGGGCGGTGTGAGATCGATCTGTTCAGCCTCGTGGACCGGGTCGAAAAGGCGCTTGGCTCAATGGAATATCCCCTGAAAATTGCGATCATGGGTTGCGTTGTGAACGGTCCGGGTGAAGCCAGAGAGGCTGACATCGGGGTTGCGGGCGGAAAGGGGCTGGGCATCCTGTTCAAAAAGGGACGGCTCGTAAAAAAGGTGCCGGAGGATAAACTGGCGGAGGTCCTGATAGAGGCGGTGAAAAAGATGATATCGTAAGCACGGCGACCGTTTCCGGCAGCACAGTGTTCAAGATACCGACGGTGAACTTCGGAACGGTTTTCATTCTCAAGTGAAAGGAGTTGGAGATCTTTATGCGGTTCTCGAAATATTTTATCCCCACATACCGGGAAGTGCCCGCAGAAGCGGAGGTGATCAGCCACCAGCTCATGCTCAGGGCGGGTATGATCCGGAAGCTGACTTCCGGCATTTACACTTATCTGCCCGCCGGGCTGAAATCCATCCGGAAAGTTGAGAACATTATCAGAGAAGAAATGAACCGGGCCGGGGCGATTGAGATCCTGATGCCCGCGGTGCAGCCCGGCGAATTATGGGAGGAGAGCGGCAGATGGGATTACTACGGTCGTGAGCTGTTGAGATTCAAGGATCGCCACAACCGGGATGCCTGCCTGGGACCCACTCATGAAGAGGTTATTACGGATCTTGTGAGAAAAGAGATCCATTCCTATAAGCAGATGCCGGTGAATTTTTATCAGATTCAGACCAAATTCAGGGATGAGATTCGTCCGAGGTTCGGCCTCATGCGGGGCCGTGAATTTATCATGAAGGATGCGTACAGCTTTGACACGAGCGAAGAGGCCGCCACTCGGAGCTATGAATCCATGTATGAGGCCTACACCCGCATTTTCCGCAGGTGCGGCCTGAAGTTCCGGGCGGTTGAGGCGGATACGGGAACCATTGGCGGAAGTTTTTCTCACGAATTCATGGTGCTGGCCGAAACCGGTGAGGATCAGATTGTCAATTGCGTTGACTGTGATTACGCGGCGAATCTGGAAAGGGCGGAGATCCTGCCGCCGGACGTGCCGGCCGGGCCGGAGCCTATGTCGGTGAATTCCATGGAAGAGGTGCATACGCCCGGGGTGAAAACCGTTGAAGAAGTGACATCGTTTCTTTCCATTTCTCCGGATCAGTTGATCAAGACCCTTATATTTGTCGCGGATGGAACGATCGTGGCAGTCCTTGTCAGAGGAGACCACGAAATCAATGAAGCGAAGCTCAGGCGGTTTCTCGGCGCACAGGCGGTTGAACTCGCCGGTCCGGACCTCGTGGAGGAAGCTACAGGCGC
>CAYTJI010000080.1:0-7321 GCA_964438065.1 uncultured Desulfobacteraceae bacterium
CCGGTCAGATAAAATAATACCACCTAAATCCTGCAAGCGTCGCGTTTGCCGAAGATGCAAGACGGCAAGGGCGCAGATGTACGACGATACTTCACCACATACCGGAACCCGCACCTCTTTATGGGGCGTGCCGGTCCTTGAACCTCGGTTTTTTAAGGAGCCGAATGATGAAAACGGATGTGATCGCCTATTCCGGCTACAAGGCAAATGAGAGGCCGCTGTGTTTTGTGCGGGAGGGTCGGAAAATTACGGTCAGCAAAATTACGGATCGGTGGGTCGGCCGGGAGCATGATTATTTCAGGGTGATCGGCGAGGATGGACATTCCTATTTGCTCAAGTGGCACCGGTCGCTGGATATCTGGTTTTGTGAAAAGCAGGAAAGCACGGGTCAATCCTCTGAAGTGTACACCCAGGCATAGCTCACAGGCTTGGCATTCAGTGCCTCAACCTTGGGATGGAGGAATTCATCCCTCAGTTTGATCCAGTTGTACGCAGGTTTGACTTTTCTGAGTTTTCCGTCTTCAGGAGGCTTCGAGTGAGGTGTGTGGTTATAATAAGCCTCTGAAATACCGATATAATACCCCTCGGCGGGGTAGAGGTAGGAAGACTTGAAATCTTCCGTGGGCATGTTTTCCTGATGAGCCAGGGCATCCACATGTTTTTTGGACAACTGGATGAGAAAAAATTTTGAGACACCCCTTTCAGAGTATTTATACATGACGCGCGATTCGGAGCTGGATACAAAAATGGTGGAAATACAATCCAGTTTCTGCAGGAGTTGGGCGGCGATCAGTCCCGCAGTCCGTCTTCCGCCTACACTGTGATGGCAGCCGTAATATTCGAAGAGTTTGTTCTGAAGAATCCGGGCCTGTTTGTCCCCGTTTTCATGCAGGCTGTTCTGCACGTACCTCAGATACTTGGCCAGGTCCTCGGCAGCTTCGGCAATCGGCCAGTCGATCTTGACGTGAAAATGGCTGAGAGAATATCGGTTTCTCTTTTTCAGGGTAGGATCCTGTTGAATCAGCAGCGCATAGTCGATATTCAGCATTTCCTCGAGAAAGTCCAGGAATCCAGGATTTTCGAAATAACGAAGATTGTGATGAAATTGCTTGTAAAGCTTGTAATTGGCGATGTACTGAAGGTTTTTTTTGATAACTCGGTTTTCAGGAAAAAACCGGAGGTAGTTTTTCAGGTCCGGGCTGACGATTCCTTCACAGAAAATCACGATAAATGTGTTGAACAGCTCAGACTCCTTTTCCATTTTCTTGGATTTTGGCTTGAGCTCGCTTTTTTCAAGAAAACTGTAATCAATCCCGCTTTCCTGATAATTGTAGAAAGAATCGATGAGGGATATTTTCATTAACCGGCGTTCCAGGGCGTCTCTGAGGATTTCGTAGAGTGAACGCCGGAGCTTTTCATAATAGGTGAGCCGTTCTCTGTATTTCCACATAAGCAAACTGGGTAAAAAAATCCGGCAAGATGCGTAAGGGGTTCCGCATGGAAAATCTCAAGAAGGACGTCCCCCGGAGCAGAAAAGGCCTGAGAGAAAACAGGCCGGTATTTGATGCGCTGTGGTTATGGCTGCTACAGGGGCATGTGATTTGTGAAAATACCCGAAAACGGTTCTAACTGTCAAGAAAAAAAAGGGATTTTTCGGGCGGAATGCCGTCTTGGAGCCCTGTTTCGATCGCCGGGCGACCGCAGCCGATGAATTCTCTTGACAAAAGATCGCTGTTTTATATACTCACCAGTTCTATTTAATCTTGACGGTTTCGCAATAGTTCAATATTTGCGTTATGCTGCAGCCTGTACCGGGCACGCCGGCGCCACGATTTCCATGCCCGTCCGTGAGGTCGCGCAACACCGGGAGTGGACTTTTCACGAAACCGCGTCTGGAAGTGCCGTTTTCGGCTCTTTGAGGGTGGGCTCTGATGATTATCGATCTGAAGACCCTGGAGCATGGTCCGCGCCGTTTTCATCTTGTTTTCAAACCGGAATGGTGGCGGGCGGATGAGGAAAACAGTCCGGTCCTCGGGCTCGACGGGCCTCTGGCGTGTCAGATCGATGCCGTGGCGGCAGGTGCCAGATATATCTTTGACGGCAGAATGCACACCTGCCTGTTTGTAAGATGTGACAGGTGCCTTGAGACGTACCGGCGAAATGTGGATTCGCAATTCAGATTGTTCCTGCTTCCGCGTCTCCCAGACCCGGATAGGACAGACGTCGAACTCCTGGAGGATGATATGGACGTCCATATCATCAAAGGATACAAGGTTGATTTGAACGAGATGATTCGTGAACAGATCTATCTGTCCTTGCCTATGAAATCCCTTTGCCGCGAAGACTGTTGCGGGCTTTGCCCCGTCTGCGGGATCAACCTGAACAAGGAAAGATGTAATTGTCAGCGAGGGGAAGGGCATCCGGGTTTTTCGAAATTGAAGACCCTCAATCTCAACGGAGAACATTGAACTATGCCAGTACCCAAAAAGAAAAAATCAAAGTCTAAACGGGATATGCGGCGATCCCACGACAGCATCAAAATGCCCAATCTTGCCACTTGTCCGCAGTGTCATGAACCGGTGTTGCCCCATCATGTATGCCTCGAATGCGGGACCTATAACGGCAAGGCGATCATCAAGACTGAAGAGCAATAGAATGAACATAGCCGTGGACGCCATGGGTGGAGATTACGCGCCACATATGGCTGTGCGGGGTGCGGTTCAGGCTGCTGCCGAACTGGGGGTTGATATCACCCTTGTCGGAGAAAGCGTGGCCATAGAAAAAGAACTTCATCCGCGCCTGTCCACGGATCGTGTGACTATCCATCACTGTGAAGAATCCATTCGCATGGATGACTCTCCCTTGCAGGCGGTCCGTAAGAAAAAGCGGGCGTCGATCCGGGTGGCATTCAATCTTGTGAAAGAGGGCACAGCGGACGCGGTTGTAAGTGCCGGCAATTCCGGGGCCACGCTTGCCTCCGGCGTTCTGGTCCTGGGGCGGATGCAGGGGGTGGACAGGCCTGCCATCGCGAGTGTGTTCCCAGGTGAAAAGGGATATGTGGTTCTGATCGATGTCGGGGCCAACGTAGACTGCCGGCCTTCCCATCTCTTTCAGTTCGGTGTGCTGGCACATGCCTTTGCCACGTCATGCCTGGGTATGGAAAACCCCGCGATCGGTCTCCTGAGTATTGGTGAAGAAGGCAGCAAAGGCAATGAACTGGTGCGTCAGACAAGGCAGTTGTATGAGGAAAGCCCTTTGAACTTCACCGGCAATGTTGAGGGCCGGGACATTTTTACCGGAAACGTACAAATCATTGTGTGTGATGGCTTTGTCGGTAATGTCGCATTAAAACTGAGTGAGGGCATGGGCGAGGCCGTGACCCGGTCTTTGAAAACCGAACTCAAAAGTTCTCTGTTCGGCCGGGTCGCATTGCTGTTCGGCAGGCGTTCACTCGACAGCTTCACGAGAAAACTGAATTATGAAGAGTACGGCGGCGCGCCGCTTCTGGGCATTAACGGTATCGGTATCGTGTGTCACGGACAATCCTCTTCGAATGCGATAAGGAATGCCGTCAGGCTTGCGGTTGATTTTGTAAACAGCCGACTGATAGAAAAAATGCGCGAACAGTGTCGCCGGCACGGGTAACGGCACAATCTCTCTGATATCGAGGCCGGACCGGTTTGCCGGTCGGCTTCGGCAATGCCCATGTTGTTGAACATCCATGACTACACGAGACCTTTGAAAATGACCGATTTTGCACCAAATCAAGTCAAAGATCCCGGATCCTGACCTGTCTGCGTTCCTGGCTGTCCCGTCCGGACGGTAAACAGGCAACGCACAGGCAGGCACCGAGTTGATGCAAACGTGGTGGTTTTTCAAAGGTTTCTACACACAGCTTTCTGAGAAAGGAATCGTTATGACCCCTTCGGAGCCCAGAGTGGTTGTGATTACAGGCGGTTCAAAAGGAATCGGACGTGCGATCGCACTGAGATTCGCAGACGAAAAACCGCGGATGATTATCCTGCATTATGATCCGGACGAGACCGCAGCGGACGAAACCCTGAGCGCTCTCGAGAACCAAGGCGTGGCAGCGGAAAGCCACAAGGTGGACGTGTCCTCTTTTAAGGCCGTTGAAAACTGCTTCAAAGACCTGCTGTCCCGGTTCAAAAAGATAGACGTTCTTGTGAATAACGCCGGCATCACCAGGGATACGCTTCTGATGCGGATGAGTGAGGCGGATTGGGACGCGGTCATGAATGTGAACCTCAAAAGCGTTTTCAATTGCACCCATGCTGTCATCCGATCCATGGTAAAGCAGAGACAAGGGAAGATTGTCAGCATCTCATCCTTGGTCGGTCAGATCGGTAACGCCGGACAGGCGAATTATTCCTCATCCAAAGCCGGCATCATGGGGTTTACCAAAACAGTCGCCAGAGAGGTGGCTGCCAGAGGAATCAACGTGAATGCGGTAGCTCCGGGGTTTATTGACACGGAAATGACGGCGGTACTTCCTGAAAGAGTCAGAGAAAGTTTTATCCGTCAGATCCCTCTGGGAAAGCTGGGTAAGCCGGAAGATGTGGCAGAGGCCGTGTACTGGCTTTGTTCCGATGCAGCATCCTATGTCACGGGGCAGGTCATTCACGTAAGCGGGGGGATGTACATGTAGGCCCTTTCAGGGCTGGAAACGCGTGTGCCGGGGGAGCGCCGTCTATTGCGTTCACTGTTTCAGGCAGGCGGATGCATCGTACAGGTGGGATGCTCTTGTACGGTGAATTTCAGCCGTGAAGGGGTTTTTGGCAAAAGGGTATGGCATTGACTTTGTTCGTATCAATATTTTTGTGGAGGTAATGGCTAAATGGGAGAACTGGAAGATAAAGTAAAAGCGATTATTTGCGAGCAGTTGGATGTTGCTGAAGCGGACGTAGTCCCCGAAGCTTCATTTACCGATGATTTGGGGGCCGATTCTCTTGATCTGGTAGAACTTATCATGGCAATGGAGGAAAAATTCAATATTTCCATCCCTGATGATGACGCAGAGAAGATATCGACGGTTCAGGACGCAATCGATTATATCCGGAATGCGCCAAAAGGCTAGAATCACCTCTTTTGAACCCGGTGCCTGCCGGTTTTCCTGAGTTTCGGGTGTGGAGCCAACCACTGGCTGACGGGACTCGGATTGACGGAACCCCGGGAGACGCCGGGATTTCAGGCGCGGACTCAGAAAACATAAGCAGATAGGAGCAGCAACATGACCAGAAGGGTTGTGGTTACAGGTCTGGGAATGGTCACACCACTTGGCGTCGGGGTTGAAAAAAACTGGGAAGCTGTTTGTGCCGGAAAATCAGGGATCGGTCCAATTACAAAATTTGACGCGACAGGTTTTTCATCCCGGATTGCCGGAGAAGTAAAGGATTTTGCGGCGGAAGATTTCCTGGAAAAACAGATGATTCGGCGTTTTGACGAATTTGTCCACTACGCCGTGGCCGGTGCCAGGATGGCAATGGAAGATTCCGGTCTTAAAATTGATGCCGACAACGCGCATCGCGTCGGTTGTGTGACAGGTTCCGGTCTGGGGGGGCTGAGTATGCTGGAACACTTCCATTCCGTCCTTCTGGAAAAAGGCCCACGAAAGGTCAGTCCCTTTTTCATCCCGGGTATCATCGTGAATATGGTGCCGGGTCAGATCGCCATTGAATATGGCGCGAAGGGGCCGAATCTGTCCACGGTGACTGCCTGCGCGGCCAGTTCTCATGCCATTGGAGAGTCGTTTCGCATGATCCGTGAAGGCATTGCCGACGCCATTATCACCGGCGGGACGGAGGCAACAGTGACTCCCTTGGGATTCAGCGGTTTCTGCTCCATGCGCGCCCTGTCAACCCGGAATGACGAACCCGAAAAAGCCTCCAGGCCGTTTGATCTGGATCGGGACGGCTTTATCATGAGCGAAGGGGCGGGGATCATCATACTGGAAGAGATGGAACATGCCCTTGAGAGGGGGGCTGACATCTATGCCGAGATGGTCGGCTACGGTCTCACTGCCGATGCCTACCACGTTTCCGCCCCCGATCCCGACGGGACCGGCGCGATCGGTTGTATGAAGATGGCCCTTGCGGATAGCGGGATCAAGCCCGAGGACCTGGATTACATCAATGCCCACGGCACATCCACCAAACTCAATGATCTGGCGGAAAACAGGGCTATCAAGGCCCTGTTCGGGGAACATGCCTACCGGCTCGCGATCAGTTCCACCAAGTCAATGACCGGCCATCTCCTTGGGGCAGCCGGAGGGGTTGAGGCGATTTTCACGGTTCTCACAATCAAACGGGGCATTATTCCTCCCACAATTAACTACGAGACCCCTGATCCGGACTGTGATCTGGATTATGTGCCGAATAAAGCGAGGCAGGTGAAGGTCAGAACCGCGCTGAGCAGTTCGTTCGGTTTCGGCGGGGCCAATGCGTGTCTGGTTTTCAGAGAGTTTGAAACCTGATCCGGGGTTTAGTCCCGGCGCTTCCGCAACATTCCAGCTATTGTGAGGGAAAAGCATGGCCGCTCCGGCAGGGCCGGCTTTTCCTGAAATTCGGTCCTGTCTCACAATCATCACATCCGGCCGCATGATTCCCGGGTGGAGAAGTATTCCGCCGCAACCCGGTGAAATCTGTTCCCGGCGTCTGATCCATTCGAAAACCCGGAAATCGTCACGGGACGATGTCCGTATCTGTCCGGAGAGCTGTCTTATGGAGATCGTTATCGGTTCGGACCACGCAGGTTTTGACCTTAAAAACAGGTGTATATCGCACATTGAAGGCCTGGCGGGCATAGCTGTCCGGGATATCGGTGTGTTTGACAAAAAATCAGCCGATTATCCGGAAGTGGCGCACCGTCTGGCCGCTGATGTCGCAGACGGAAAATTCAGCCGTGGCATCCTGATCTGTGGTTCGGGAATAGGGATGAGCATTGTCGCCAACCGCCATAAAGGCGTCCGGGCGGCACTGTGCCATAATCTTTACCTGGCGCGAATGGCCCGGATGCATAATGATGCGAATATTCTTGTCATGGGGGAAAGGGTCATCGGATGGGGTCTTGCGCTTGAAATGGTGGATGTTTTCCTGGAAACCAGGTTTGAGGGTGGGCGTCACCGGCGAAGGCTGGATCAGATTGATTATTGACGGCACACCAAAAGGGGTTTATACGGTTTGCAGTGTCCGGAGAAGAGATTGGGCAAAAAGGCCATTTATGAATGGGCACTACCCAGCGTATCACCTAAATCCTGCAAGCGTCGAGTTTGCCGAAGTTGCAAGGCGGCAAGGGCGCAGACGTA
>CAYTJI010000081.1:0-7287 GCA_964438065.1 uncultured Desulfobacteraceae bacterium
CTAAAACCTGCATAAACTGTTTTCAAAAAATGAAGTTATATTTTTAATATCAGTGCGTTATGGGAATGCCGGGCTTGCATCTTCGGCAAACTCGACGCTTGCACGATTCAGGTTTCATTCTAAACAGAATTTACTGACCCCTTCTTCAATCGGAACAGGATAATTCCCGTCAAAACACGCCAGGCAAAGATTTTCTCTGGGGATATCCGTAGCTCTGACCAGGTTGTCGATACTCAGATACCCGAGACTGTCCAAGTCCGTGAATTTGCGGATTTCCTCCACTGACTTTTTTGACGCAATCAGTTCGCCGCTGGTCGAAAAATCAATGCCGTAATGACATGGAAACCGATGGGGGGGACAACTGACAAGCATATGAATTTCCCGGGTGCCGATTTTTCGCAAGGCCTTGATCCGGGTTCGCGCGGTAGTTCCCCGGATAATGGAATCTTCTATGATCAATACCCGCTTATCCCGCAGCAGTTCTTTCACCGGGTTGAGTTTGACCTTAACCCCGAAATCCCTCATGATCTGGGAAGGTTGGATAAACGTCCTTCCGATATAGTGATTGCGTATGACACCCATCTCCATGGGAATACCCGAGGCATGCGCATAGCCAATTGCCGCATAATTGCCCGAGTCGGGAAAGGGCATGACGAAGTCCACGTCCAGGGGGAATTCTTCGGCCAGAAGTTTGCCCTGCATCTTGCGAAAGACGTATACATTCTGGCCGAAAATATTGCTGTCAGGTCTGGCAAAGTATATCAGCTCGAATATGCACTGGCTTTTGCGGGATGCTATCCCTGAAGGAATACTCCTCAGACCGTTCCGGTCGATAATCAGTATTTCCCCCGGATCCACATCCCGGATATACGTTGCGTCCACCAGATCCAGGGCACATGTCTCGGAGGCGACAACATAGCCGGCACCGAGCTTTCCGAGACAGAGAGGCCGGAATCCATGGGGATCTCTGGCTGCAATCAGGGTGTCTTCCGTCATGATCACCAGACAGTAGGCCCCTTTCACCCGGCTCATGGTTTTTGCCATGGCCTGTTCCAGCCCGAAATCCAGATTCCTGGCGGTCAGGTGGAGCATGATCTCACTGTCCATGGTTGTCTGAAATATGGAACCTTTTTTTTCCAGATCGGTTCGGATGAGATGGGCGTTCACCAGGTTGCCATTATGGGCGATGGAAAGGGATTTTCCCGCATAATGAACGGTGAAGGGTTGCGCGTTCAGGATGGCGGAAGACCCTGTCGTGGAATAGCGTATATGGCCCAGGGCGATATGCCCTTTGAGCCTGTTCAGGATTTCTTCGTCAAAGACTTCCGAGACAAGGCCCATGGACTTGTGCTCAAGCACATGTGTACCGTCTGATGTCACCATGCCGGCACTTTCCTGCCCCCGGTGCTGCAGGGCATAAAGTCCGAAATATGTGAGTTTTGATGCCTCTTCATGCCCATAGACAGCAAAGATGCCGCACGATTCTTTTGGGCCCTGCGTGGCCGGGCAATGGCGGAACATGTTGTTGGAAAATGCGTTCACCATAGACTCCCGGACAGGATCCCGGGCGCTTTCGGGCGGTTTTTCATCCTTTTCCCTCATGGTATTCCTGAATCGTTTTGACGCCGAGCTCCCCGTCAAGCATCGACTTGATGGCAAGGGCAGAAGCCTTTGCCGCAGCAATCGTAGTCGTGTATGGAATCCGGAACTGAAGTGTTGTCTGCCGGATGGAACGGGATTCTGCAATCTCTTTTTTGTTACTGGTTGTGTTGACAACCAAGTCCACCCCACCATTTATGATCAAATCAACAATATGGGGACGGCCCTCTCTCACCTTGTTGACTTTTTCGTTGGCGATTCCGCGGCCTGAAAGAAAATCAGATGTTCCCTGTGTGGCCACGATTTTGAAACCCATGTCATGAAACATGGCGGCCGGTATTACCAGGGCCTCTTTGTCTTCATCTCTTACGCTCAGAAAAACGGTGCCCGATAATGGGAGTGTCTGTCCGGCGGCCATCTGTGACTTGGCATAGGCCAGACCGAAAGAAGTGTCCACGCCCATGACTTCACCGGTTGATTTCATTTCCGGGCCCAGTATGGTATCAACACCCGGGAATCGGCTGAAGGGCAGGACCGCTTCCTTGCAGGAAATATGTTGCGGCACGATTTCCCGGGTCAGTCCCAATTCCTTGAGACGCATCCCCATAATCACCTTGGTTGCCATTTTCGCCAGGGGAATCCCTGTTGCCTTGCTGACAAACGGCACGGTCCTCGAAGCACGGGGGTTGACCTCCAGGACATAGACCGTATCGTTTTTTACGGCATACTGGATATTCATCAGACCAACGACATTCAGTTCCCCGGCAAGGGCCCTGGTGTGGCTTTTGATCTGATCGAGAATTTCCGGCCTCAGGTGTATCGACGGCAGCACACAGGCGCTGTCACCACTGTGGATCCCGGCCTCTTCAATATGTTCCATGATACCGCCGATCACCGTATCTGTGCCGTCCGATATGGCATCCACATCGATTTCAATGGCATCTTCGAGAAATCGGTCAATTAATATGGGCTTTCCCGGGGATACACGGGCGGCCGTGTCAATATAAAATTCCAGGTCGTCCTGGTCATAGACAATCTCCATGGCCCTGCCCCCCAGCACAAAAGACGGGCGTACGACCACTGGATAGCCGATTCTGTCGGCTACCCGGATGGCCTCTTCTTTATGGGTCGCAGTGCCGTTTTCCGGCTGCAGAATATCCAGTTTCTCGAGCAGTTTCTGAAAACGATCCCTGTCTTCTGCCCGGTCGATACTGTCCGGGCTGGTCCCGAGGATGCGGACACCCGCTTCACCAAGGGGGACGGATATGTTCAGGGGGGTCTGCCCTCCGAACTGAACAATAATTCCCTCGGGTTCCTCCTGCCTGACAATGTTCAGGACATCTTCCCGCGTCAGGGGTTCAAAATACAGTTTGTCGGAGGTATCATAGTCCGTGCTCACCGTCTCGGGGTTGCTGTTGACCATAACGGTTTCGAACCCGGCCTCGCGCAGCGCAAAGGAAGCATGCACGCAGCAGTAATCAAATTCAATCCCCTGCCCGATCCGGTTCGGCCCGCCACCGAGAATGACCACTTTTCTCCTTTTTGAACGTCTGATTTCGTTTTCCCGCTCATAAGTGGAATAATAATACGGCGTGTATGCCTCAAATTCGGCTGCACAGGTGTCCACCAGTTTATAAACCGGTTCAACCCCCTTGGTTTCCCGGATATTCCGGATATCCTGTTCGCTCATGTCGAACTTCTCGGAAAGATAAACATCGGAAAAACCGTATTCTTTCACTTTTCTGAGAAAGTCGGGATCCCACTCATCCGGCCCGATACCGGACTCCGCCATATGATCCAGCTCACCATCCAGCTTTCTGATCTGCTGGATATGGTAAAGAAACCAGGGATCGATACCGGTCAAGTCATGGACCCGATCCAGGGTGACCTCCTGTCTGAAGGCCTCGTATATCTGATAGAGCCGGTTTGAGTTGGGAACAACCAATTCCTTTTCCAGTTCCTCGGTGTCTGGGACCGAACCTTCCGGAAAAATTTCGGTCTTGAGACTGTAACGACCAATCTCCAGGGAACGTACCGCCTTCTGAAGGGCTTCCTTAAAGGTCCTGCCGATGGCCATGGTTTCGCCGACGGACTTCATGGCGGTTGTCAATATGTCCGGGGACCCGGGAAATTTTTCAAAGGTCCACCGGGGGATTTTCACCACACAGTAGTCAATCGAGGGCTCAAACGAGGCAAGGGTTTCGCGGGTGATATCGTTCGAGATTTCGTCCAGCGTATAGCCGATGGCCAGCTTTGCGGCAATTCTTGCAATGGGAAACCCCGTTGCCTTGGAGGCCAGGGCAGAACTCCTTGATACCCGGGGGTTCATTTCTATGACAACCATCTCTCCCGTTTCCGGGTGAACGGCAAACTGTATATTGGAACCGCCCGTCTCAACGCCGATCTCCCTGATGATCGCGATGGCGGCATCCCGCATGTCCTGGTATTCCCGATCGGTGAGGGTCTGGGCAGGCGCGACCGTGATGCTGTCCCCCGTATGCACGCCCATGGGATCGAAATTCTCGATGGAGCAGATGATCACGACGTTATCTTTAAAATCACGCATGACCTCCAGTTCAAATTCTTTCCATCCGATCAGCGACTCCTCCATGATGATTTCCGTGATCATGCTGGCCTCGAGGCCGGCACCGGCGATCTGTTCCATCTCTTCCCGGTTGTAGGCTACGCCGCTTCCGGCCCCGCCCAGCGTGAAACTGGGCCGGATGATCAGGGGATAACCGATCCTTTCCGCCACTTCCCGGGCCTGGTCCATATCCCGGACAATTCCGTTGGCCGGCACACGCAGACCGATGTTGTTCATGGCATTCCGGAACTGCTCCCGGTCCTCCGCCTTTTGGATGACCCGGATAGAAGCCCCGATCAACTCTATCCCCAGTCTGTCGAATATGCCGGTTTTGGCAACCTGGACGGTCGTGTTCAGGCCGGTCTGTCCGCCCAGCGTCGGCAGCACTGCATCCGGATGTTCCCGTTCAATAACCTTTTCGACAATTTCAGGCGTAATGGGCTCGATGTAGGTCCGGTCGGCAATTTCCGGATCGGTCATGATGGTGGCGGGATTGCTGTTTACCAGCATGACCTCGTAGCCTTCCTCTGTCAGGGCCTTGCATGCCTGGGTGCCTGAATAATCAAACTCACAGGCCTGTCCGATAACAATCGGTCCGGAACCGATAATCAGAATCTTTTTAATGTCTGTACGCTTCGGCATAACAAAAATCCGGACTCACCGATCCGGACGGCCCCGCAAGATGTCCGTCCGGGTGTCATCTTGTGCCGGTCACGGCATAGCGTGATTATAAGGAGTATCTCGGTGTGCGCCTCTCGCAGGTGCCGCTTGCCGCGATTTTCCGGGAATCGCGCGCTACCGTTCAAAGTCCGTAACCCCGGACTGCCGGCGGTCTTGGCCCGTTCGTTGTGAAACCACTCATACGGGGGTAAATCTCAAGGCCGACGGTGCTGTCTCATCATCTCAACAAATCCGTCAAACAGGTAGCCGGCATCGTGAGGGCCGGGTGAGGCCTCGGGATGATATTGCACGGAAAACAATGGAATTTTTTTGTGGATCATGCCTTCGAGTGTGTTGTCGTTGAGGTTGATATGGCTCAGTTCAATGTCGGGGTCTTTCAGTGAATCCATGTCCACGCAGAATCCATGGTTCTGGGACGTAATTTCCACCTTTCCTGTTCTCAGGTCCTTTACCGGCTGATTGGCCCCCCGGTGTCCGAATTTGAGTTTGAAGGTTTTTCCTCCCAGTGCCAGGGCGGCCAACTGGTGACCCAGACAGATCCCGAAAATCGGACGTCGGCCTATTTGCTGCCGGATCGTCTCCACGGCGTATGTCACTGCCGCAGGGTCTCCCGGTCCGTTACTCAGAAACAGACCGTCCGGTGCAAGTCTGTCGATCGCGGCGCCATCCATATCCGCGGGTACCTGGACAATGGCGCACCCCCTCTGTTCGAGAGATCGAAGGATGTTATACTTTACACCAAAGTCCATGGTAACGACCCGGTAGAGGCCGGGAGGGGTCTCGGGCCAGCAGAACTGATCCGGACTGCCCTCAAGCGGAACCGGGCGCCCGTTTTTCCATAACATGAGTCCGGGACAGGTGACTTCCCTGACCAGGTCCCGGCCCCGCATATCCGGCGACTGCCGGGCCTTATCCACGAGAGAATCCGGGTCAAGGTCCTCGGTTGACAAGGCCGCTTTCATGGCACCTTCAAGTCGAATATGCCTGGTGACGGCACGGGTGTCCAGCCCTTCAATTCCGGGAATGCCGTTTGATTTCAAATAGTCGCCCAGACTTTTCCGCGAGCGCCAGTTGCTTGGGAATTGCTGGTATTCCCTTACGAGCAATGCCCTGACGTGGATCCTGTCCGATTCAATATCCTGATCATTGATACCGTAACTGCCGATCAGGGGGTAGGTCATGGTTACCATCTGGCCGCAGTAGGAGGGGTCGGTCAGTATCTCCTGATACCCGGACATACTTGTGTTGAACACCACCTCGCCGACGGTCTCAAAAGGTCCGGTGAAGGACCGACCTTCAAACAGGGTTCCATCCTCAAAGGCGAGCAGGGCTTTCATTTGTTTCGACCGAGTGTTTTTCCGGCTTTCCCGACAGTGACATTATGCCGGGTCCGGTTCGCCGGAACCGTTCCTGGGGACCATGGCTCCCACCGGACAGGCATCCGCACAGGCATGGCAGCCTTCACAGGAAATCCCGCAGGCAGCATTCCAGCCGTAAAAGCTGATTACGGTGTCGAGACCCCGTTTAGCAAAGGTCATCATGGGTTGTCCATGTTTTTCTTTACAGACAAAAACACATCTCCCGCACAAGACGCATCGGTTGGGGTAATAGTCCATGAACGGGTTTGTGTGGTCTGGTTCGGATATTTTCAGGCGATGTTCCAGATTTCCGGGTTTCAGTCCCAGCTTCAATAGTTTTGCGATCCGCTGAAGTTCACATTTTTTATTGGCCGGGCAATGGCCGCAGTCCACCTCATGCGTGGACATGAGCAATTGAAAACCCGTTCGCTGCAGGTCTCTGACCGCATCCGTATCCGTCCGGACGACCATGCCGTCCTTGGGTTCAACCGTGCATGCGGTTACAGGACTTTTTTCCCCTTCGATTTCAACAAAGCACATGCGGCAGGAAGCGGGCGGGCGGGTCATTTCCGCCATCCAGCAGAGATTCGGAATGTAGATCCCATTTTCCAGACAGGCCTGCAACAGGGTTTTCCCCTCAACCGACTCAATTTCCCGGCCATCCACAAAGAATTTAACCATTATTGTTTTCCTTCATGGGGTTCTCGATTACGGGGGCCTGGTCCGCGGGAGAAACCTTACATACGGCATTATATTCCGGAGGGCAGGCCACCATGCATTCCCCGCATTTCACACAGAGTTGCTGATCAATTCCTTTTTTCCTGTTTTTGGTCGTAAAGATGGCTTCAACCGGGCAGCTTCCGACACATGCATCACAGCCGCGGGCACACTTTTCCAGATCAATGTAATAGGCCGTCAGCGCCCGGCACATCCCGGCAGGGCAGCGCTTTTCCAGGATATGGGCCTCGTATTCCTCACGGAAATATTTAATTGAGGTCAGGATCGGGTTCGGAGCGGTTCGGCCCAGCCCGCAGAGCGAACCCGTTTTTATGGACCGGCTGAGGA
>CAYTJI010000082.1:0-4474 GCA_964438065.1 uncultured Desulfobacteraceae bacterium
TCCAAGAAAGACAATATGATCGCCTGGCTTGCAGCAAGGTGCGATGTGCCGAACTACGGGAACCTGATCGTCTATCGGCTCCCCAAAGAAAAGCTCGTCTTCGGACCCATGCAGATCGAGGCAAGAATCGATCAGCAGACGCATATTTCCAAGGAACTGACGCTGTGGGGGCAAAGAGGCTCTAATGTGATCCGCGGAAACCTGCTGGTCATACCCATACGGGATACCTTTATCTACGTGGAACCGGTGTATCTGGAAGCGAAACAGTCTGAGCCGGCACCGGTACCGCCTCAGGGCCCCCGGGGAAGAATGATCCGCTCCCGGCCCGGGTATGCCGGTTCCTCCGACAGACCCGAGTCCCTGGGCGCGGCGGCCCTGCCTGAGCTGAAACGCGTAATCGTCGCTTTCGGCAATCGCGTAGTCATGGAAACAGACCTGGAGACTGCGCTTGTCACCCTGCTGGGCGGGAAAACTTCCGATGCCGGGGTGCGGCCATCCACCGTATCGACCGCAGCTTCTTCATTTGCCCCCGGTTCGGTGGAAAAAGCCCTGGAACACTTTAACCGTGCCCGTGAACGCTTGCGCCGGGGAGACTGGGCGGGCTACGGCGAAGAACTGGCGGCCCTTGAAAAGGTGTTAAAGCAAATGGCCGCCGCGAAGACCGATGAGTAGACAGGCACAACGGCCTTGCCGATGGGTGTGACCGGATCTAAATGTAAAGAGGCGGCCGGGCAACTGACTTTTGATGGTTCTCCACAGACAGCCGACGCTCGGGGGAATTTTGGGATTGTGTGAAAAGAATTGAGGAGCAGATAATATGAAAGAGCCGTTTGTTGAATTTATGACGGAAAATCTCAAGCCGAAGACCGTTTTGATCGCCTGCGGCCTTCCCGCGTCGTACAAGACGGAGACCACAGAGGTAATTGCCGATCTGAAAGGGTACCGGATCCTGAGATCCGATCTGATCCGGCTGGAAGTTCTCAAACATGAAGATATCTTTGATGAAAAGGTGGCCTCCAGCATGAAGAAACGGATGCTGGTCTATGATGAGATGTTCCGAATGGCCCACGAACTGGCGGAGACAGGGCAGGGGATCATCCTGGATGCCACTTTTATCACTCAGGCCCTGAGAAGACGTGCGGCGGAGGTAGCCGCGAAAAACAGCATGCCACTTGTTATCCAGCAGACACAGTGCCCCAGGGAGGTTTCTTTGGCGAGAATCGCCAGGCGCACGAAGGAAAACTACGAATC
Organism: uncultured Desulfobacteraceae bacterium; assembly: GCA_964438065.1. GTDB lineage: Bacteria > Desulfobacterota > DSM-4660 > Desulfatiglandales > Desulfatiglandaceae > CAYTJI01. Next base: position 1,252 of record CAYTJI010000082.1, read on the forward strand.
CAATGCCCTGACAGAGCAGGCATACGACAACAATGTGAAGAAATTCGAAGAGGTCGATCTTGATGATCTGAAAGCGCGTCATCCGGATCTGGATATTGTTCATCTCGTTGTGGACACGACCTCTGACCTGACGGAAGAATGGTTTGTCGTCAACAGGGTCACCCGTTAGAACCGGGGGCGTGTTCGTCCTCCACAGCCAGTTCAAGCCGGAAATCGGAAATGGAAGATCTGAACAAACATAGGGTTTACTCCCTCAAGAAACAAATCCAGGCCGCCAGGAAGGAAACCCCGGCGGATCTGGTGTTGAAAAACGGTCGGGTCATCAATGTATTTTCCGGCACGATCCAGGAAAAAGACGTGGCCGTCTGCAACGGCATGATCGTCGCCCTGGGAACCGGGTACCACGGAAAAGAGGAGATAGACCTGGGCGGCCGCTATGTGCTTCCCGGGATGATTGACGGACATCTGCATGTCGAGAGCAGCATGCTTACACCGCTGCGTCTGGCTGCGGCGCTGCTGGTTCACGGTACCACAGCGGTTGTTGCGGACCCTCATGAAATCGCCAATGTGAAGGGGATGGAAGGCATCCGGTTCATGCTCAGGGATAGTGAACGCATTCCCTTCGATTATTTTTTTATGGCACCCTCCTGTGTGCCGGCAACCCGTCTGGAGACCTCAGGCGCGACAATTACGGCTGAACATCTGGAAGAACTTCGAGATCACACGCGTGTGCTTGGTCTGGCGGAGATGATGAATTTTCCAGGTGTGCTTTCGGGAGATGAAGAGGTGCTGAAAAAAATTGTGCTCTTCCAAAACAGGGTTCTCGACGGGCACTGTCCGGGGTTGACCGGTCATGATCTCCAGGCCTACATTGCCGCCGGTATCCGGTCCGACCACGAGACCGCCGCTCCTGCCGAGGCCCGGGAAAAACTGGAAAGCGGCATGGTCGTTATGGTCAGGGAGGGCTCCACGGCAAAAAACCTTGAATCCCTTGCTCCCCTGATCCATCCGGAAAACGCCGGACGGTTCTGTCTGGTATCCGATGACCTGCACGCGGAAGATATCCGGGACAGGGGGCACCTCGATTTTACGGTCAGAAAGGCGATTGAACTGGGCCTGGATCCTGTAACCGCTGTGCGGCTGGTGACACGGAGCCCAGCCGAATACTTCGGCTTGAAGGATCGCGGGGCGGTGGCCCCCGGATACCGTGCGGATATCGTTACGCTGGACAGCCTGGAGGGTTTCACCGTGCATTCCGTGTACAAAGACGGACATCCCGTGGCTGATTCCGAAGGCCTGATCCGCTTTCCGGAACCAGTGAAAGGTAGCGAGCGCCCCGAACCCCTGAACATGAAACCCCTTCATGTGGAAGATCTTCGTATCCCCCATCCCGGGAAAAAGGCAAGGATTATCGAGATAGTTCCCGGACAGCTCTTCACCCGGATGGTTCACACGGAAATCCGGTCAGCCGGAGGCCTTGTCATACCGGATATTGCATCCGATACATTGAAACTCTGTGTGATCGAACGACATGAAGCCAGCGGCCGGGTCGGACTGGGTCTGGTTCGGGGCTTCGGGCTCAAGCGGGGCGCCCTGGCCTCATCCGTGGCGCATGATTCCCACAATGTCATTGCGACAGGAACCGATGACCTGGATATCCTGCATGCCGTGGAAACGGTCAGGCGGATGGGTGGGGGGCTCGCCGTGACATGCGATCAGAAAACCCTGGCCGAAGTGCCCCTTGAAATTGCCGGGCTCATGTCAGCACGGCCTATAAGCGGGCTGGTGAAAAAACTGAGAGCAGCAAAAAAAGCGGCCCGGGGTCTGGGTTGCACTGTCGGGGAGCCGTTCATGGCCCTGTCTTTTCTTGCGCTTCCCGTAATTCCTGAGTTAAAATTGACAGACAGAGGCCTCGTGGATGTAAACCGGTTTGAGATCATCCCTCTGTTTGATGGATGATGACGAGACCTTGAAAACAGACTATTACATCCTGTTTTTTCAGCAGGTTCACGGGACAGGAGCAGGAGCACATGAGCAATCGATCCGTGGGGATCATTTTCAAGCACCATCACGACCCGGCCAGAAAAGAAGCCGAAAAACTCGGGGACTGGTTCAGGAAGAGAGGCATCACGGTACACTCAGAGGAGATGGGAGCCGAAGAGTCTCCCGATAATCTGGGGAAAAAGGCGTCTGCTATCCCTGACACGGTCACATGGGTTGTGGTTTTGGGCGGCGATGGAACCATGCTGGGGGCCGCCCGCATGCTGGGCCGCTACGGGCTTCCGATTCTCGGAGTCAACCTGGGAGGGTTGGGATTCCTTACAGGCATCCCTCTGGATCACCTGTACCCGGTAATCGAAATGATGATCAATGGAAAGCTGGAGGTTGAAACCAGAGGCATGCTCGAAAACCGGGTCGTGAGGGAAGGCAGCGAGATCATTCGTTTTCCGGTCCTCAATGATGTGGTCATCAACAAAAGGACGCTTGCCAGGATCATTGATTTGGATGTAACGATAAACGAAGAATTTCTGACCACCTTCCGGGCCGACGGACTGATCATCGCCACACCCACGGGGTCGACGGCCTACAATCTGTCGGCAGGAGGGCCGATACTGTACCCGACGATGGAAACATTTATCCTGACGCCTATCTGCCCTTTTACGTTGACAAACCGTCCCATTATCATACCCAACACGGATATTGTCCGAATCAGGCTGGGAAAACGAAGCAATGAAAGCGTTGTCCTGACCTTTGACGGGCAGGTGGGGCTCGATTTTCACGCAGGCGATGAATTGATCATATCCAGGTCTGAAGAAAAAATCCGGCTGCTGACTTTGCCCGGACACAGCTACTTTGAGATTCTCAGGACAAAACTCATGTGGGGTGGGGCAACCTATGGGAGTCCTTGTTGATATGCAGACCGTACGAAAAATCCTCTGCGTGGACCGGAGAGAAATTCATTATTTGAGGACGACCCTGGAATCCTATGACGGGATGGCTGTTGTGAGGACAATCGATCCCTCCGAAGCGCGCATTGAAATCATGATATCTCCCGGATGCGAATGGCTGGTTTCCGAGCTGCTTGCTTCCATGGAGAAAAATGAAGGGATCGTGCTGAGAATACCGGAAAATTTTTCAGGAAACCGTGCATAACAGTCAAGTTTATACAGGTGTCGGGCGATATACCGGATGTGCTCTTGATACCACCGCCTCATCCAGGCCG
>CAYTJI010000082.1:4574-7256 GCA_964438065.1 uncultured Desulfobacteraceae bacterium
AAATTACTGAAACGAAATACTAGGCGTGATTCGTCTTTCCCTCCATTCGTGACAGAGGAGAGCTTCGACCATTTTCAGAGGTCATGTTCATTAAGAGAGCCGATTCAGGATGCGATCATGTCCAGGAGCTTTTATATAAAAACAATGGGCTGTCAGATGAACGAGTATGATTCCGATCTGATGGCCCGGTCGATGATTCACGAAGGGTTCATACGGGTCTCCGACCCGGTGGAAGCGGATATCATCCTGATTAACACGTGTGCGGTCAGGGCCAAACCGGAACAGAAAGCTGCGAGTTTTCTGGGACGCATGAGGGTTTTGAAAAACAGAAACCCCTCATTGATTCTTTGTGTTACCGGGTGTATGGCCCAGAAGGAAGGATACGGGTTTATCAAGAGATTCCCGGAGATCGACCTGGTTGTGGGACCGAGGGAGATCAACCGGATTACTGCTCTGCTGAAACGGGTTCGCACGGGAGACAAAGTGGTGGCGACGGACCTGAATGACGTGCCGTCTACTCCGGCACCTTCTCCGGGTTATTTCAGTGGAAAGGTTTCCGGTTTCATATCCGTCATGGAAGGGTGCAATAACTTTTGCGCCTACTGTATTGTGCCGTATGTGAGGGGTCGGGAGGTTTCCCGTAACCCGGATGAAATTGTTGCCGAGGCGAAGGATCTGGTCGCGGACGGCATAAAGGAAATAACGCTTCTGGGCCAAAACGTAATCGCCTACCACTGGCAAGATGTAAACTTCGTGCAGCTTCTCAGACTGGTGAGCGAAATAAAAGGGGTTTTGAGACTCCGTTTCACCACATCGCATCCAAAGGATCTTTCTGATGAGATTATCCGCTGTTTCGGCACGATCAATAACCTCTGTCCCCATTTGCATTTGCCTTTTCAGGCGGGGTCGGATAATGTACTCATGCGAATGAAAAGAGGATATACAAGAGATCACTATATGAACCTTGTCAGGAAGTTGAGAGCGGTTCGTCCGGACATGGCGATCACGAGCGATGTAATGGTCGGTTTTCCCGGCGAGTCTGCTCAGGATTTTGAGATGACGCTGGACCTTATCGGAAAAGTGCGGTTTGACGGCCTTTTTTCATTCAAGTATTCCGACAGGCCGGGCACGCTTGCAGCAAAACTGCCGGGTAAAATACCGGAGGACGAAAAACGACGGCGACTGGAGATTCTTCAGGGGCTTCAGAAACAGATCAGCCTTGAAAAAAACGTGCAGATGGAGGGGAACCGACTGGAGGTCCTGGTTGAGGGGAAAAGCAGAAAGGGCAACCAGCTTACCGGCAGGACCGGAACAAATAAGGTTGTAAATATTGATAGAAATATTGCAAGGATAGGTGATATTATAAAAGTAACAGTTAAACAGGCTTGCGCCAACTGCCTGTGCGCATGAACGCAAGGGCCCATTTTGCGGCCTGGACAAACCAGAACCTTCTGACACAGACGAAACAGGGTCGATTCATGACAGATCCGGACCATATTGATTATGCGAACGAGCTTCTTCTTGTCGTTGATGACGAGGATGAATTTGGAAGAATCCTAAAGGATCTGCTGAAACATCGTGGTTTCAGTGCCCATCATCTTTCCAGCGCAGCCGACGCTCTTGAGGAATTGAGAAAAAACAATGCCTACACTTTTCTGATCACAGACATTGTCATGCCGGGGATGGACGGCCTCGAATTGACGCGAATGGTAAAAAAAGAATTTCCGGATATCTGCATTATTGCAATGACAGGATATTCCGAGGATTACAAGTATGTGTCTGTTGTCAATGCCGGGGCGACGGATTTCATTAACAAACCCTTTCGCATAGAAGAACTGGAAGCGAAAATACGGCGGGGCATCATTGAAAGAAATACCCGGCAGGAACTGAAACGACTGACGATCACCGATTCATTGACCGGACTCTACAACCAGCGCCGTTTCTATTCAAAGCTGAATGACGAGATCGTCCGTGCGCGGAGGCAGGAGCAGAACTTGGCCCTGATCCTTCTGGACCTGGATGATTTCAAACAGTATAACGACAAATATGGTCATGTCGCCGGTGATGAACTGCTCAGGAAATTCGGACGGATCATCAACGCCCAGATCCGGCAGGGCGTGGATTCGGCTTTCAGGTACGGAGGGGATGAATTCGCAATTATCCTGATTAATGCGGACAGGGAAATCTGCAGAAGTATTGAAAACCGTATTGCAAAGGTCTTTGAAGACGAATGCAGTGAAGGGGTCAGCATGGGCTATGCCATTTTTGAAAACCACATGACCCCGGAAGACCTGGTGTCCGAGGCGGACAAGAATCTGTACAAGGTGAAAAAAAAGAAAAAATGAGGCCAGAGATCAGTGCCATCCGAGGGACACAAAACACCCCTTTTATTGCGTCTGATAATATATATTATGTAAACTTTTATTCCGGCAACCGAGGGACGCAAATATCCCTTGACTTTGATCTTTCGATTCATTAAAGATAAAAAGATATATTGAATTTGCCTTGGAGGATGTTAATGAGCAGCGTTGTAAAGAAGCGACGGAAAAAGATTACCAAGCACAAGTACAGAAAACTGAAAAAGAAGTCTCGACACAAAAATAAATAATTTTCCGGATTCATAATAAAGAAGGCAGCCTTGTTTACTGCCTTCTTTATGTTCGATTGTCTATGGTTTTGCGG
>CAYTJI010000083.1:0-7245 GCA_964438065.1 uncultured Desulfobacteraceae bacterium
CCTCGATCTTTTCAGACCGCTCTTTGGATGCCGGGTCCTTCTCTTTTTTCAGGGCCTCTCTTTCTATCTCCAGTTGGGTGATTTTCCTTTGGATATTGTCGATTTCCGCCGGCATACTGTCTATCTCGATACGCAGTCTGCTTGTCGCTTCGTCCATCAGGTCGATCGCCTTGTCTGGCAGAAAACGGTCCGTAATATACCGGTGTGAAAGCGTGGCCGCCGCGACCAGAGCGGAATCCTTGATGCGCACACCATGGTGTACTTCGTATTTTTCTTTCAAACCCCTCAGTATCGAAATCGTATCCTCTACAGACGGCTCCTCCACCATTACCGGCTGGAATCGCCTTTCAAACGCCGCGTCCTTCTCGATGTATTTTCTGTATTCCCTGATCGTGGTGGCCCCTACACACTTGAGTTCCCCCCGAGCCAGCGCCGGTTTCAGCATGTTCGAGGCATCTACTGCACCCTCGGAAGCCCCCGCGCCAATAAGGGTATGCATTTCGTCTATGAACAGGATAATTTGACCATGGGCATCAGTAACTTCCTTCAGAACCGCCTTGAGCCTGTCTTCGAATTCCCCGCGGTATTTTGCACCTGCGATGAGGGATCCCATGTCCAGGGCCACCACCCTTTTGTCTTTCAGGGTTTCAGGAACATCTCCCTGAACGATCCTCTGGGCCAATCCTTCCACAATGGCCGTCTTCCCCACACCGGGTTCGCCGATCAGAACCGGATTGTTTTTCGTCCGTCGCGACAGAACCTGGATGACCCTGCGGATCTCATCGTCCCGGCCGATTACCGGATCCAGATCTCCCTTTGAAGCGATCGCCGTCAGATCCTGGCTGAAACGATCCAGGGCCTGGTATTTGTCTTCAGGGTTGGGATCGACGATCCTCTGCCCCCCCCGGATATCCACGAGTGCCTTCAGGATGGTCTCCCGCGTAATCCCGGCGTCCGCCAGCAAATGCGCTGCGTCTCCTTCTTTTTCATCGGTCACGGCCAGCAGGATATGTTCGAGACTGACGTATTCATCCTTCATCTGTTCCGCCTCGGCAAATGCCTTGTCCAGCACGTTTTTGGACCGTAGGGAGATGGATACCTGCCCAAACCCTCCACCTGAAACCCTGGGAATCTTTTCCATCGCGGCATCAAACGCCTGCAACAGGGCGTTGGGATCGGCACCGATTTTTCCAAGCAGCGGGGGAATAACCCCTTCTTTCTGTTCCAGAATCACCCTTACGATATGCTCGGGCTCAATCTGCTGATGACCAAATCTTTCGGCCAGTTGTTGTGAAGCCTGTATGACTTCCTGTGCTTTTAACGTAAATTTATCAAAACGCATGTATTCATCCTCCAAATAATTTTTGTCTCTGCCTCACGAGTCCGCATTACATGCACTGAAACCTCTTTTTCACCATTGCTAGACAACACCTGAGGCATCGTTCGACAGGCGACCGATGCCCTGACTTCACCGGGTAGTCAGTCGCCCTTTTCAGAAAAAGTAACAACGAACGGATTGGATTCAAGGCAAAAAGAAAAAAAGCCCGCCCCTGAACAGGAGACGGGCTTTTCAGCGAACAGAGGCTGAACCAGTTTTTCAAATTTTTACTGTGAAAACACACAAAACCGTGATGAAAAACCAAGAGGAGTCTTACTGCTTGAATCTTTTTGCGAGTGCAGCGGTTTCGGGAGCCAATTTGGCTTTTGTGAGCACAACGACCAAGTCAAATTCGTCTTTTCCGGTATTTCCGTTTTCCGTATAGGTCAGTGTCAGGGGCCCTTCAGCGTGTGCTCTTTCCACGGACTCCGGGATGCCGTCCACAATTTGAAGCCCGGATACCGCCTCTGCCTGAGAAAGAAAGCGGTCCCTGAATTCCTCGCACAACGGCGATATAAGGATGACTTCCACTTTTTTCACTTTATTGACGGCAACAATGGCCTCGTTTACTCCCAGAACCATGGAGGAGACCAGGTGTGATTCACCACCCTCGGGATTTCCTTGAACGATCGCTATTTTTTCGGGGATTTCTCCATCGCGGGGGGATACGACCAGGCCATCGGTCGGTCCCGTGGGGGAAAGCATCCTTTCAAACTGCAGGTCTGTAATCACATCAGAAAACTTGCCGAAGCCCAGTTGAGAATCGATCGGCTCAAAGGCGTTATCCTGTCCCCCTGTAATGATGATCTCGTCAAATTCAAGCGACACCTGCCGGTCGGGAATACTGAAATCAATGGCCCCGGGTTTGCACTCGGCCCAGCAGAGAGCACAGCCCAGACACCGCCTGCAACTCAGACATCTCCGGGCTTCGGCGACGGCAACCTCTTCCGGGAAACCCGTCTCGACTTCAGTAAAGTTTCCTCTCCTGTCATCAACGGAAATTTCAGGCATTTCCGCCCGATCCGACGGTACATCGTCAAAAGGAATGATATAGCGTCGCTGCTTTTCGTAAATCATGTCTATCTGCTCCTCAGATACTGGTCAATGCCCAGGGCCGCTTTTTTACCACCGGCTACGGCGCGTATGGCAATGTCGGGGCCGGACACAATGTCGCCCCCGGCGAAAACACCGGGGACATTGGTCGCACCGGTTTCAGGATCAACATCAAAAGTGTTCCACCGATTGACTTCAAGACCGTGGTTTTCGCCGAGAAAGCTCAAGTCCGTACCCTGACTGAGCGCTGGGACGATCGTCTGCGCGTCAATGGTATATTCAGACCCCTCTATCGGGACCGGCCGTCTGCGGCCCGAGGCATCGGGTTCTCCCAGTTCCATCTTGATGCATTTCATGCCGGTCACTTTTTTGCCGTCCCCCAGGATTTCGACAGGAGCGGCAAGATACTGCAGGATAACCCCTTCATGTTCGGCAGCGTCGATTTCCCACGTGTTGGCAGGCATTTCCTTTCTCGTCCGACGGTATAGGATATACACTTCCTCAAAGCCCATGCGCCAGCCGACCCGGGCCGAGTCGATAGCTGCATTTCCTCCCCCGATGACGATCAGTTTGCCCTTTGCTTCAGGGGCGTTTCCAAGGGCCTGTTCTTTCAGGAATGTCACGCAGTCCACAATGCCTTTCCCCTGATATTCATCTTCCCCGGGGCAGCGGAGCTTGAGCCCTTTGTGACACCCGGCACCGATAAAAACTGCGTCATAATCATTTCTGAGCTGTTCGAATGAAACATCTTTCCCCACGCGTTTGTTATACTGGATGTCTATGCCCATGGCGGCAATCAGGTCTACTTCACGCTTCAGGAGTTTTTTGGGGAGCCGGTATTCGGGGATGCCCACCCAAAGGTAACCACCGGGGACCGGAAGGGCTTCAAAAATGGTGATATTTTGATAACCCTTTCTGGCCAGATCATAGGCGCACGTGAGCCCGGCCGGGCCTGCGCCGATAATGGCGATTTTTTCCGGATATTTCTTCTCCGGTGTCTCATAGACGGGTTCGATCCCTTCAAGAATTTCGACATCCGCCACATATCTTTTGAGAAAACAGATGCTGATGGGCTCATCCAGATACTGTCTGTTGCAGGCGGTTTCGCAAGGGTGCGGGCACACCCTTCCGATACTGCCGGGAAGAGGAAGCTTTTCCCTGATAGTCGCAAGCGAGTCGAGATATTTTCCGTCGGCGATCTGTCCGACATATGTCCGGATATCCAGATTGACAGGGCATGTCCGCTGGCAGACGGGCATGTCTTCTTTGAAGATATTGTACTCGCCCGTGGCGGGGTTGAAGTAGTCTATTGCGGTACGGAAGGTCAACCCTTCATCAAAATCATCAAACATGTTTACAGGGCAGACCCGGATACATGCCTTGCAGTCGTTGCACTTGGTGTTGTCGACCCTCAGACTTTTTACCCGGATGCGGGCATGGATCCTGCCGTTATCTGCTGTTACTTTCTCGAGATCGCTGTATGTCAGGATTTCAATGTCCGGATGATTTCGAATTTCTTCCAGGTCAGGATTCTCAAACGCATCATCCGGCGAAATAATCCGGTCCCTGGGGATCCTTTCTCCCCCCAGGGTGGGAAACTTTTCAACAATGGTCACCCGGGCGCCGGCCTTTGCCTGTTCCGCGGCAGCGCGGACGCCTTCAAGACCTCCTCCGATGATTAATGTTCTTTTTGCTTCCACAATGTTATACCTCTCGAGTCACCAGCTGAAATACGGGTGTTCGTCCGGACACATTTTCCAGTCGGACCATATTCTTTCGTTTCAGGGCGGTGACATAACGGAAGACTCTTTCTCCCGGGATGGCCAGTGTTTTTGACAGTTCCTTGACGGAGCGGGCCCCTTCCTTCAACTTAGCGATGATCTGTTGAACTTCGGTTTCTTCCACAATGATCATGTCGATCGCACGGTTGAATTCATGTTCGGTAAAGATCTCACCGTACATGTTCCCGGTTTCGAGAAACGGCGTCCTCTTACCGATCACCCACCGGATTTTTTCACTTGCCAGGACCGATCGCGCTGTCTCCAGATTGTCAAAGATCTCGGGGGCCTTCACGCGGTCGCCATCCCCGCCCAGGGGACCCAACTCTTTGATTTTTTTATCGAACGTGTTAATGATCTCAACAAACACGGAAGCTTCTCCTGATGAACACTGCCTGAAGGCCAAACGTTCTTCATTCACTCCCACGTGTTTGAGAAGCTTGCGGGTGATGTCCATTTTGGCCTTTGCCTGGTAATTGCCCGAAATATAATGGCAGTCGCCAAAATAACAGCCCACGACCAAAAGCCCGTCAAGGCCTTTCTTGAAGGCTCCCGCAACCATGGCGGGATCAATTCGACCGGTGCACATCAGGCGGATGATCTTGATTTCCGGCGTGTATTGCAGTCTGGAAACTCCAGCCAGGTCAGCGGCAGAGTATCCTCACCACGTACAGCAGAAAGTGAGTATTCTGGGAACGAATTCGGCCAATGGGAACCTCCTTCATGTGTAGTAGATAAACCCTGTCTGAGAGAACAAACACTCAGACGACCAATAACCGGATGCAGCAGGACCGCGTTATCATTCCAGGAATGCGCTGATCTGGGCGTCTATCTGCTGATCTGTAAACGAGTTGATACTCAAAGCGTGCTGATAACAGGTGGAGGCGCACACGCCGCAACCCTTGCAGGCGACATCAATGACGTGAACTTTTCTGCCTTGTTCGGTTTCCTGAATTTCAAGTGCCCCGTATGGACACAAGGCCACACAGAGTCCGCAACCACGGCAGGCATCCACATCGGCCAGCACGGAAATGATGGGCTCGACAACCACAGAGCCTTTGGACAGAGGGATCGAAGCCCTGGATGCCGCACCCAGGCCCTGGGCCACTGTCTCCCGAATGTTTGCCGGAAAGCGGGCGCTTCCGCAGAGGAATATGCCGTCAGTGGCAAAATCCAGGGGTCGTAACTTGACATGGCCCTCGAGAAAAAATCCGTTTTCATCTATGGGGACCCTCAGAAGTTGAGAGGTCTCCGCTGCCCCTTCGGGTGAGACGAGCGGCGTTGAAAGAATCACGAGATCCGCGTCCAGGGCCATTTCACGACCCAGCAGGGCGTGGTACACATTGACCCGGTTCTGTTCCACCTGAGGTGGATTTTCCGGGTCGTATTTGATGTACCGGACGCCTTTGGCCTTCGAATTCCTGAACATCTCTTCATTTTCAACACCGTACATCTGCATGTCCCGGTAAAGGATGGAAACCTTCGCCTCGGGGTTTTGATCCCGTATCAACATGGCATTTTTTACAGCGGTCTGGCAGCATACGCGTGCGCAGTAAGGCCTCTGTTCGTTACGGGCGCCCGCACATTGGATCATGACCACATGTTTGATCGAATGATCCAGCCCTTTTTTGAGAAGCATTTCCGCCTCAAGCTGGGTAATGACCCTTTTGCCGTCATAATTGTAGATGCCATCAGGATCGAGGAGGCGTGCGCCCGTGGCCACGATAATGACCCCAATGTCGATCTTTTTTACACCGGATTCAGTTTCGATATCCACCTTGTAATTGCCGATAAAGCCCTGTACATCGGTGACTGAACTCGTTGTAAAAACGGTAATTTTGGGGTGACTGCCGACCTGAGCGATTTTTTCTTCTGCAAGCGCGGCGGCATCAGTCATACCCGGGCCGAGTTTGTTCAGACGATTCAGCATGCCGCCAAGCCGGTCCTCACGTTCCACCAGGACCACCTCGTACCCGCGATTGCCCAGGGCCAGAGAAGCGGTCATCCCTGCGATACCACCACCGATGACGAGCACCCGCGTTTCAACGTTTGAGATAATCGGTTCCTGCGGTTCGAGCAGGGCGGCCTTGGCGATTCCCATGCGGATCAAATCTTTTGCTTTGGTGGTACCGGCTTCCTGATCCTTCATGTGTACCCAGGAGCATTGATCCCGGATATTCACCATTTCAAAGAGGTATGGGTTCAGCCCCGCTTCAGCGCATGAACTGCGGAAAAGGGGCTCGTGGGTCCTGGGCGTGCACGATGCCACGACCACCCGGTTGAGGTTCTGCTCCCTGATGGCGTTCTTGATCTCATTGATTCCGCCTTCCGAACAGGTATACAGGTTCCGCTGTACAAAGGTTACATGGGGAAGGCCTTTTGCAGATTCCTCAAGCTCTTCCATATTCAGATAACCGGCGATATTGGATCCGCAGTGGCATATAAACACGCCGATTCTGATGTCATCTTTGTTATCGGGCAACGGCTTTCTCCTTTCCTGAATTCGCCTGAAAGGCAATCTCGGCAGCACGTGCGGCAGCACTGGACGCCTGAGCAACAGATTCGGGAACATCCATGGGCGCCCCGCAGCATCCGCACACAAAGATCCCGGCTCGTGTCGTATCCACAGGCGACAACGGATCGGTCTTTATGAATCCATACGCGTCCAGTTCGGTCCCGAGGATACCCGACAGTTCGTTAATTCCCCGGGTCGGCGCGCAGGCGGTGGCCAGAATAACCAGTTCGAACGTCTCGCTCTTGACCTCGCGTTTATTGGTGTCTTCATAGGTGACGACCGGGTTGTTGTCCGGCCCTTCTGAGATTTCGGCCACACGGCCCCGAACATAGCGGATGTTCGAATGATTCCCGCCCCGTATTTTGTATTCTTCAAACCCCTTTCCGATCGCCCGGATATCCATCCCGAAGATCGCCGAGGATGTCTCCGGTTCATGCTCATTGGCAATAATCGCTTCTTTGATGGAATGCATGCAGCAGTATCCGGAACAGAAGGGGTAGAACCTGAAGTCCCTGGAGCCC
>CAYTJI010000084.1:0-7166 GCA_964438065.1 uncultured Desulfobacteraceae bacterium
GATAAAATCGGCGCTCCCGCAGGGTAAACTGTTTTCAAAAACCGCAGCCTTTATGACCGCATTCGGATTGATGCGGGATACGCAATCCCGGCAATCCCATAACTCTATGATATTACAAGTATAACATCGTTTTCTGAAAACAGTTCATGCACGTTTTGGGTTTGATATTAAGCGCGAAAAGTTCCAGATGTTCAGAGCATTTCCCGGGAGGAAAAAATGTTTGGCATAGGCATGCCCGAGCTCATTGTTATCATGGTTATTGCCCTGATCGTTATCGGGCCCAGTAAGCTGCCTGATCTGGCAAAGGCCTTGGGCAAGGGGCTGGCTGAGTTCAGAAAGGCGACCCAGGAGATCAAGGAAAGCCTGAATATTGATGAAGACCTAGAGCGTTTAAAGGATGCCAAGGAGGACCTTATTGATTCCATAAGCGGTCTGGAGGAACCTCTTGATCCGGAACCTCCCCGCTCTCAACATGAGCAGATTGAAGAGGGATACGGCATTGAAGACCATCGGAGAGAAGAAGGCGAATCCCGAGTCGACAGGTATGAGAAAGACGGGTCTGTAGAGGGCAAAAAGGAAAGTAAAAATGGATGACCTGGACGAAAAACAGCCTTTTCTGAGTCATCTGGAGGAACTTCGCAGGCGACTCATCGTGAGTGCGATTGCCGTAGGGATCGGCTTTGTAATCTGTTATTTTTTTTCCGAGAATATCTTTCAGGTACTGGTTGAACCACTCAAGTCCGCAATGCCGAAAGGGGATCAACTGATTTTTACAAACCTGCCGGAGATGTTCATTACCTATCTGAAAGTGGCGTTTGTAACGGGCCTGTTGTTTGCATCGCCGGTTCTTTTCTACGAAATGTGGATGTTCGTCGCACCCGGCCTCTACCGTCATGAAAAAAAGTTGGCGATCCCTTTTGTCCTGTTTTCAAGCATACTTTTTGTCGGTGGCGCTCTTTTTGGCTATTTTATTGTTTTTCCGTTCGGATTCAAATTTTTTATCGGTTTTTCCAATGAGTATGTCAAGGCCCTGCCATCCGTGAAGCAGTACTTTTCTTTTTCTTTGAAGCTGCTTTTTGCCTTTGGTGTGGTTTTCGAACTTCCTGTCATTATCTTTTTCTTGACAAAGCTGGGCCTGGTGACACCGCAATTTCTTAAGCAGAAACGAAAATATGCGATATTGTTAACTTTTGTTGTGGCTGCCATACTGACTCCTCCGGATGTGATTACGCAGTGTATGATGGCCGGACCGCTGATTGTGTTGTATGAAGTCGGGATTCTTGTCTCCGGCCTTGCGCGGAGGAAGAAGGCCGATCGTGGGGTATGAGATCTTGAAGAACGACGGGTTTTTCGGTCAATGACCGCAGGGGACCTGTGAAAAGCGACCACTTTTGTACCCGCCCGGCGCCCCGGCCTGTGCGTGGCCTGTGTGCCGTCAGACGGGACACAGGCAGGCAGGCCGGTCAGGCTCAGAGTCCGGGATCTTCGACTTTCAAAGGTTTCGTGGTTTGGGGGTTGAGTTATCCGGCAGGTTGAGTTTGTCAAAAAAGAAGTCAGGTTGCTGATACGGAGAATTCAGGCAATATTTGCCCGCGGGCCGGTTTGATGTCAGGGAACCAGCCATACCGCACAATTCGAGGCCTTGTTAATCACATATCTTGAAACACTGCCCATGAAGAAGGATTCGTTAACGCCGGTCCTGCCGATAACCACAATACTGAAATTGCCTTTTTTTGCCTCATCAACAATGGTTTTTCCGATGTTGATTGTGCTTTTGACTTCCCGGAAGATAACCCGGTTTTCGGCAATGCCTGCTTCTTCAAAACGCTGCCGGGCATGGACATGAAAGTTGTCTATGCATTTCTTGTCACCATGGGTGATCACATCCTCCACGATTTTCCCTTCTTCGTGGAATTCAATGGTGCAGTAGTCTCTGAGGGTGGGTGTAATATGCAACAGCGTAAGTTTCACATCAGGGTTTTCCCCGACCATGAGACTGATATGGTCCACGGCGCTGAGTGCGCTTTCTGATCCGTCAACAGCAACCAGTATCTTGCCGGGGGATACGTCTCCGTCAATTGCCCATACAGGGGTGGTGTTTGCGTGTTCAATCACGGCATTTGCCACGCTGCCCAGAAAGATTTCTTCAAGCCGTGAAGTTCCCCGTTTGCCGATAACAATCGCGTCATGAAGATTGCGTCTGGCATAATTGAGAATGTCTTTGGCCACCCCCATGGTACGGGGATGACTGACGATCTCGATCGCTTCTTCGTTGACGCCGCTTTCAATCATGCTGGATTTGTAGCCCTCCAAAAGCTCTCTGGATTCCATCTCATTCCTGGAAACAACATCCTTCAGAGCGGACAAGGCCTTTTTGTCAATGTGTGAGTCCCGTATCAGATATTCAGACACGGTCGGCTGAACATGAAAAAGGGTATAGGAAAGATCTTTCACAACAGATCTCATTTTGACCACGTAATTAATGGATTTTTTTGAATGAATGGAATCATCAAGCGCCACCAGTATTCGTTTTTCCAAGACAGGCCCTCCTCTGTTTTTCCATGTTGAAACCTTTGAAAAGCGAGCTCTTTGCATTCACTCTGCGCCGGCCTGTGCGTGGCCTGTGTGCCGTCAGACGGGACAGGCAGGCAGGCCGGTCAGGCTCAGAGTCCGGGATCTTCGACTTGGTTGGACACAAAATCGATCATTTTTCAAAGGTCTCATATTGACGGTCTTGCAAAAGTCCTATTTCCGGGGTATGTGAATTTTTATATTTTGCACGCTGTAATGTGATCACGAAAATTTTTAATATATCATATTCACATCAGGTTGTAAACCCCATTTACTTCGTCATCTGCAAGAGAACTTAGCCGCCTTTTTGACTCATAACGGGTTCTAATAACTGCTCCGAGTTTCATGCCAGACGCGCGGACACGACTCTATATCGTCGGCTGTAATCCTTTATCCGCCGGCTTTCCCTGAAAGCAGGCATCCGTCCGATGATTTTCAGGGCTCTGGCGGTTTGGACCGGGGCCATTTCCATAAGCAACCATCCCCCCGGAGTCAGGAAAGCGGTACTTCCCTCGATCAGCTCCCGGATATGATAAAAACCGTCATCTTCGGCTAACAGTGCTTCCACCGGTTCATATTCCTGTATTTCCGGAGGAAGGTGGCTGTAATCTCGGGCACTCACGTACGGGGGATTCGATACGATGATGTCAAAGGTGATTCCCATATCCCTCAGTGGCTGCCAAAGGTCTCCCTGGATAAAGGTAATCGCGTCCGCTACACCATGTTTTTCCGCATTGAGACGGGCGACTTCAAGCGCTCCTGATGAAATGTCCGTGGCCCATATGCGTACGTTCTGAAGTTCCCTGGCGAGAACTACGGCCAATACGCCGCACCCGGTTCCCATGTCCAGGACCCTGAGGTTGGATTTATCCCGGGCAGACAGCTCTGCAGCCTGTTTGATCGCAAGCTCGATCAGGTGCTCCGTTTCCGGCCTCGGGATAAGGACACGGGTATCAACGGAAAAATCCAGGGACCAGAATTCCTGGACCCCGGTGATGTACTGGATCGGTTCGCGACCGGCTCTTCGCCTGACAAGTTCCCGAAACCCTGAGATTTCCGATTCATTCAAGGGCTGTTCCAAATTCATATAGAGGGTTACACGGTTGACATTGAGAGCGTGGGAAAGCAGGATTTCTGCGGTCAGACGCGGGCTGTCTATCTGTTTTCGAGAAAAATAATCTCCGGCAAGGGCCAGGATGTCTTTAATTGTCCGGGATTTCGGCTTCATGGCAGGGTTACCTGAAGAGCTGTGAGGGATCTGAGACTGTCTGTTCTGACGGGAAAAGACAAACCTTTGACGTGCGCGTTCATGCCTCTCACGGGCGGTGGGTTCTGTGATCAGTCCAGGGGGTTTTTTTTGAGTGCTTCGGCCTGGAAATGGGTCACCAGCGGTTCGATGAGCGTGTCCATTTCACCCTGTAGGATCGATTCCAATTTATAGAGTGTCAGACCGATCCTGTGATCGGTGACTCTGCCCTGGGGAAAATTGTAAGTCCGGATCCGCTCGCTCCGGTCTCCGGACCCGACCATGGTCCGGCGCTCTTCAGATATTTTAGACTGCTGTTCCTGCTGTTGAAGGTTCAACAGACGGGAGAGAAGCACCTTCATGGCTTTACTCTTGTTTTTATGCTGAGATTTCTGATCCTGACAGCTGACGACGAGACCGGTGGGCAGGTGTGTAATCCGAACGGCCGAATCCGTTTTGTTCACATGTTGTCCCCCGGGACCGGAGGATCGGTACACGTCAATTCTCAGGTCATCCGGATTGATTTCAACGTCTACCTCTTCCGCCTCGGGAAGAACCGCTACCGTCACGGCAGAGGTGTGAATCCTGCCCTGGGTTTCTGTTTCCGGAACCCGCTGCACCCGGTGGACACCGCTTTCATATTTCAGTCGGCTGTAAACCCTTTGCCCCTCTATAAGAACGATGATCTCCTTGAATCCTCCGATCCCGGTCGCATTCTGATTGAGAATTTCTGTCCGCCACCCTTTTAGCTCAGAATACCGGCAGTACATCTTGAAAAGATCAGCGACAAAAAGCGCAGCCTCTTCTCCCCCGGTCCCGGCTCTTATTTCCAGAACAATATTTTTTTCGTCATTCGGATCCTTGGGGATTAACAGAATTTTCAACTCATTTCCAAGCCGTGTCAGCTCGGCTGTCAGGATGTCGATCTCTTCCCTGGCCAGTTTTCTGATTTCCGGGTCCGGGTCATCAAGCAACGAACGGTTGTCTTCAATCTCTTCCTGAACCGACTGATATTTCCGGAAGGTAGTGACAATGGGTGTCAGCAGGCGATGTTCCCTGGCTACCTTCTGATAGACCTTCTGATCTTGAACAATCTCGGGCCTGGCCAGTTCACTTTCAAACTGGTCGTAACGTTGCTCGATTTCTTTGATTTTCAAAAACATGCATTAACTTTTTCGGATTTCGGTGACGGAACGGAAAATCGGGATTTGTCTCCCGGGATCGGATCCGAAAGGCAAGGGTAGGCCTGTTTCAGATGAAATCGGAAAAGATCTTCCGCCCGTATTTCCACTGTTCAGACCCCCGTACGGATATCTTATGATTTGGCGGAATCCTTGTTGAATTTGGCATATTTTCTTCTGAAACGTTCCACTCTTCCCGCCGAGTCAACGAGTTTCTGTTTACCCGTGAAAAAGGGGTGACACCTGGAGCAGATTTCAACATGGATTTCCTTGACCGTGGAGCCCGATTCAAATTCATTTCCACATGCACAGCGCACGATTGTCTTGTAAAATTCCGGATGTATTCCTTCTTTCATTCTGTTTCCATCTCCTTGGGATTTGACGCCTGTATTTTTGGGTATCCGCACGGGCGAAAGCCCCGTCATCTCAGAGAGGGCCCCGCCTGTCCGGGCTATTCGCTCATGGAAGCCAAAAAGGTTGCATTATCTTTCGTTCCTTTTATTTTTTCAAGCAGAAATTCCATACTGTCCACAGGTGTCAGGGCGGCGAGAAGCTTTCTCAATATCCATATGCGGTTGAGCACATCTTCCTCCAGCAGGAGTTCTTCCTTCCGGGTTCCGGAACGGTTGATATCCATGGACGGGAAGACTCTTCTGTCCGTCAATTTGCGGTCCAGATGGATTTCCATGTTCCCGGTCCCTTTGAATTCCTCAAAGATGACTTCGTCCATCCGGCTTCCTGTTTCAATGAGGGCGGTTGCGATGATCGTCAGGCTTCCCCCCTCCTCAATATTTCTCGCAGCACCAAAAAACCGCTTGGGTTTATGCAGTGCGTTGGAGTCCACCCCACCGGAAAGTATTTTTCCGCTGGGCGGGACCACCGTATTATATGCCCGTGCCAGACGGGTGATGCTGTCCAGGAGGATGAGAACATCCCGTTTATGTTCCACCAGTCTTTTTGCTTTTTCGATCACCATTTCCGCGACCTGGACATGTCGTTGGGGGGGTTCGTCAAATGTGGAGCTGATGACTTCGGCATCAACAGAGCGGGACATGTCAGTAACCTCTTCAGGCCTTTCATCGATCAGCAGGACTATTTTGTGAATACTCTTGTCGTTGGCTGTCACACTGTTCGCGATATTCTGCAGGAGCATGGTCTTGCCGGTCCTGGGTGGGGCAACGATCAGTCCGCGCTGGCCCTTGCCGATGGGCGTCATCAGGTCCATAATTCTTGCCGAATAATTTTCCGAGTCGGTTTCAAGCTTGATGCGTTCCTCGGGGTAGAGAGGGGTCAGGTTATCAAACAGAATCTTTTCCCTGGCAATCTCCGGATCCTCCATGTTCACTTTTTCGACCTTCAGGAGGGCGAAATACCTCTCGGAGGATTTGGGCGGCCGGATCTGGCCCGAGATTGTGTCTCCGGTTCGCAGGTTAAAACGACGAATCTGTGAAGGGGAGATATAGATGTCATCGGGCCCGGGGAGATAGTTGGCGTCCGTGGCCCGCAGAAACCCAAATCCATCAGGCAGAATTTCCAGCACGCCTTCTCCGTAAATCAGGCCGTTTCGTTCGGAATTGGCCTGCAGGAGTGCAAAAATAAGATCCTGCTTGGGCATTCCCGAGGCGCCGTCAATATGGAATTCCTTTGCCATCTCAGTGAGTTCGTTAATCTTTTTTTTCTTCAGTTCCACAAGATTCATAAGCTTGTCTCCGTTTCGGGTAAGATAGGCGTGTTATGGGGGGAAAGTCTGGAATGACGATTTTAATCGGCATGTCCGCCGTGATTTCAGGGTGAAACAACAGTTCTACCGTTAACAGGGTGTTGAATGACGTCCTCTTTTTCCCAATTGCGGTACCGGACTCGGATTTGCCGGGACCGTCAGATGTAAATCCTCCACATATTCAATACGTTCGTACGCAAAACTTGCAAACAAAGATTGTCAGGTGGACGGGCATTCTCCGGGAGATTGTGCGAAAATCACAATTTTCCAGAATCAGGGAATGTCCGAAAAGATCAGCACGGCTTCTGGCACATATTCCGGGGATAAATTTTTCGGGCATGAGGAAGAACTGGAAAAAAGAAATTTTCGCGCGATTTCCCGGGGAATTATTTCGTGTCCATCCAGAAATGAGTCCCGCCATGGCGGGATTTGGCCAAGATCAAGGCGT